>NZ_PGUB01000002.1:0-112714 GCF_002924285.1 Aquimarina sp. I32.4
ATTTTAGGTTTTTTCTTGATTTTAGGTTTTTAGAAAGCCCACATATTTCAATAATAGCCACAGAATTTTTAGAGAAAAAGAGATGACTTAGTCTCTTTGATTAGAGATAGACCTATTAAACCAGAAGGAACAACTATAAAAAGTTGTTCCTTTTGTTCTTTTACATCTGTTATATAGTTATAAGCTTACTTTTTGTACCGCAATAGCATCTTTTATAACCTCTATTAGAGAGTTGAGATAAGTCTCTCCTAGATTTTGTACAAAAAAATGATCTCCTTCAAACTCTTGTACAATACATTCGTCGCGAGTTACTTCTTGCCAATGCTTCATGATTGCAGGAGTAGCATCGATATCTTGGTTTGCAGCATGTGCAATGATAGGAATGCTTAATTTTTGATTTTGGTATACAAAACTCTCATGCAATCGTAAATCGCTTCGAATCATAGGAATTAAAAAATCAATAATCTCCTTGTTGTCTAGAATCTCTTTTGGAGTTCCGTTTAATACTCTTAATTCTGTTATCAATTCATCTTTACTTAACCTGCTATGAAGTTCTGAGGTATCTATTTTATGAGGAGAATGCCTGCCTGCTACTATAATTTTTTGAGGAGAAATAGTGTATTTACTTTTTAATTGATAAGCGACCTCAAAAGCAATGGCGGCTCCCATACTATGACCAAAAAAGAAAAACGGAATGGTATTATCAAGTAGCGGAATGATATTTTTGATCAACTCATGTGTCAAGGTATTAAAGTTTTCTATGCAAGGTTCTCCTATTCGGCCCCCTCTGCCAGGAAGCTCTATAGGAATAAATTCTATTGTACTCTCTTTGGTAACCCAGTGTTTAAAAATACTAGAGCTTCCGCCAGCGTAATGAAAACAGAATACTTTTGCATCAGGTGTTTTTGAATTGCTAATACCGTAAGGGAACCATTTATTGTTATAATTCATTATATATTATTTTGTGTATATCAAATTTTTTCTAGTAGAGATACCTCAAGAGTATCATTCCAATCCTCTAGCGCTATAAGTTGGCATAGCATATTCTCATAGATTACCACCATTTCATCGATCCATTCAGGTTCAAAAATTCCTTCTACAATATCCCAGTTGATATGAATAGAACCATTGCGCTCATATACCTGATGATCCATGGCTACTTGTGGTGTTTGGCTAATAGCAAATACTTCTTTTAATTCTGGTGGATAATGAGTGTCTTCTTCTTGGGTATCACCAAATAATAAGCTGGTAAATACGATAGGCATCAGTGCTTTGCCAGGCGTGTCTTTTCCTAATCTTTTTAGAATATCCATTCCATCTTGGGTACGGTATTCTACAGCTTTCCAGAGTTGTTCTTGCACCATCTCAATTTCTTGTAAAATAGATTTGTTGTCATCCTTAAAATAAGAAATCAATGTAATATTGGTAAAGTCACCCAGTATTTTGGGCACATCCTTATGTATAGGAAACCTATTAAAGATGGTAAGATTGATAGTAAAATCATCATTGGCACTCCATTGTGCAAGGATTTTCATAAAGATGGTACATACCACCGCAGAGGGAGTAAATCTATGTTGCTTTATTTTGTCTAATAAACTCTTTGATTTATCTGTATCTAGAATAATTTTCCAGCGTTTGAAAAATGGTTTTTCGATATCCTGAAAATTGGTTTTCAAAGGTAAAATTGGTGCAGGAGGAATGCTATCTATCTGTGTATCCCAAAAATGTTGGGCCTCTGCCAGATTGCTATGTGTATGTAGCCATTTTGATTCCTGATTCAGATATTCTTTAAAAGTAAATTGTGGTTTCTCAATTTCTCTACCAGAATAGGTAGCAAAGATTTCTTGTACCACCATTTCTGTACTAGAAGCATCCAATAATAAGCAGTCAAAACTAAAATGTATTCTAGAGGTATGATCACCAATCTGGCTTAATTGCAGATGATACATCGGCCAGGTACCAAGTTGATAACTACGATGAGACCATTTGTTTCTAATATCGATTAATTCTTGTTCTGATTGTATTTGTTTTACAGGAATGGTAAAGTAAGGTACTTCTTTCATCAATCGTTGGGTGGCATCTTCATACACTTTTGTACGTAGCATCTCATGTCGTTTGATCACACTGTTCCATGCTTTTTGTAAACGTTCTGGGTCTAGTGTATTACATTCTAGTTCAAGATAATAATGTGTATTGATGTTTCCTAATTCAAAATTAGATGATCTGCCAAACAGATAAGCCAATTGCACAGGGGTGAGTCTAAAAGGCTGATGTTTTCTTAGAATATGAGTAACCTGTTCTTGCTCTTTGGGCTGTATGAGTGTTTGTATAAGCGCAGGTTTATTGGCTTTTAGTTTTTCTAGAATCTCTTTTGTCATTGCTCCTTTTGGAGCCTTAAATTTTAATGCTCCATCAGCAACATACAGTTGTATCTCTTTGGTTTTGCATGTTTCTATAATACTACTACAGATTTTTTGAGAATCTGTGTTGAGAGCTGTATTTGGGATACGTTGTAGGTTTTTTTGCGCATTGGCAAAATCTATTTTTCCTCCAACCATCGTATGTAGATAAAAGTGATTAATAGAGAGATCAAAAGCTTCTTTTACTTCATCAAAATCATAGTCTGTGAGTGCAGCGCACCCAATGTCTAAAGAAGGGGATTTGGTTTCTAGTAATTGACTAAGGATTCCACTCTCTATATAACAGATCTGTAATGATTTGTTTTGATGAATTGGGTATACAGCATCAATATCTGCTACAAAATGAAGTAAAAATGAAGCGTTTGGAACCATATTTCTAAAAGAGATCGATATTTCTTCTCTAAGATCGCTCAATTTTATCAAAGATTGCGTTTTTATATCGAGATAGTAATTACCTGGCCCGATATCTTTAATCCCATTATTAAAAACGGTGAGATAGGTTTGTATAGGATAGGTCTCACTGAGGGAGTTATATGTATAGTTTTTATTTCCTGAAATATTTTTTTGCACATACAACGCAATAAATTGCTTAAAATCTATAGTGTCAATAGGAGTGTTTAGATAGTTTCCAAAGCTTTTGTAGTTGTTATCAGAATGAATTTCTTCTTCTGTAGAAAGATCTAAGGCAACACTGTTTTCTGTTGATAAATCAGTTCTTTGTGCATCGATATGCTCTTTAAAAGAAACATACTCTTCATAATCCTCTATTGGGGCTAGACCGTTTAGGTAGTTTATTTGTGCATTTGTGTATAAGCTAAACTGTGATGCTACTACAGGTGTTTCTACTCGCTGGTCAAAAGAAAAATTCTTATCCTCATAATACGCTATGAGTTCCTGTATAGACTCATACCGAATCATTTCGCCAACAGAGGGGCGATCTGTAAAATGTGTTTCTAGTTCGTTTGCCAGTTTTATGATATCTATTGATGATACCCCTAGATCTGCAAAATTATCATGAGGTTCTAGTGCTATGCCCAGACTTTTTCTGGTAATGTCTAATACAGGATGATTTTTTGATATCGTATTTGAGTGTACAGAAGCATACTCTGTATTGTACTCATTATAATAACGTACCAGTTGTTTTCTATCTACTTTTCCGTTTGAGGTGATAGGATATTCATCTAAGCAGAATATTTTTTCTGGGATAAAATACCCTGGTAGGTATGTTTTTAATTGTGATTTGAGAGCGGTTTCAGAAAATTCTGTGATTGGATATTTTACAAAAGCAATTAGTTTTTTCTGATCCATTTTATCCCCAATAGGAACAATGACAGCATCAAGAGTACCTTTGCATTTTCTAAAAGCAGCTTGTATCTCTCCGATTTCTACGCGGTATCCATTAATTTTTAATTGTGCATCCTTTCGCCCTAAAAACTCTATAATATCACCCTGTCTATACCTGCCATAATCTCCAGTATCATAGAGTCTTTTTTGTAATTCTTTTTCAAAAAAGAAAGCTTTATCGGTACGCTCTTTATCTTTGAGATAGCCAGTTGCGAGTCCTTTGCCAGCGATATGCAGTTTTCCTTCTACCCATTCTGGGCAAGGCCTGTTAAACTCATCAAGGATATAAAACTCTTGATTTGCCAATGGATACCCATAGGGTATTGATTTCCAATTTGGATCCAGTGTATCTACATGATAATAGTTGGACCAAATAGAAGCCTCTGTAGCGCCCCCCATACTGGTGAGTTTGGCATTGGGAATTGCGGTATTTATTTTTTGAATAAGCCCTAGCGGAATCCAATCGCCAGAGTGGATAATGCGTTGTATAGAATGATCCTGGCCAACGGTTGGGTTTTGTAGGATATAGTTTGTATAAATATCCATTAATGCCGGCACAGAGTTCCATAAAGTTACTTGATGCTCAAAAGATAATGCTCTCCAGCATTTGGGGTCAATACGCTCTTCTTCTGTAGGTAAAACCAGAGTTCCTCCTGCATGTAGTATCCCAAATATATCATATACAGAAAGATCAAAACTTAAAGAGGAAACCCCCAAAACACTATCTTTTCCTGTAATTGTAAGCTTTTTGTTTACATCAAGAATCGTATTCATTGCGGCTTCATGTTGAATACAAACTCCTTTGGGGGTACCAGTAGAGCCAGAAGTATAAATGATATATGCTAGTGCAGAGGGGTCGATAGAAACGGTTTTCCAATTTCCTTGTTTGGCATCGATATCCTGTATTGTATATATGGATGTTTCTTGATTGCTAATATCAAGTAATCGATCTGTAAATATAGTGGTTGCCCCAGATAGTTCTAATATTTCAACAGTTCTGCTTGAGGGTTGATCATGTGTAAACGGAATGTATATAGCTCCTATTTGTACAATTCCTACTACTATAGCAATTTGATCAAATGATTTAGCCATTTGTATGGCTACTTTATCGCCTTTATCGATTCCGTTTTCTTGTAATAGTTGCGATACTTGATCTGCTCTTTTTTTGAGTTGTTGGTAAGAGAATTTTTCTCGATTACAAACGATCGCTGTTTTATTGGGTATTTGTATGGCATTGGTACAAATCTGTTTGTGCAATACTGCATTTTTAAAAGATGCAGTAGTATGATTCGCTTCTTTTTGAAGCCCTTGCTGTTTATGCGTTCTTACATCAGTTAAGCTATGCTCCCAGAATGTATTATCTGCGATGGCAAGCTCAACGAGTTCAGCATATTTTTTGAACATTGCATCGATCATACTATCAGGAAAAACAGCATCTAGGGTGTCCCATGATAAGGTAACACCATCATTTTCATTATATACCTGATGATCTATCCATACTTGTGGAGTAGAAGAGACAGACCATTTTACTTGGTTTAAAAAGCCTAATTGTTCATTTTGATTAAGATCATCAACCCCCAGAGCACTGGTAAATACAATAGGGTACATACGATCTTTGATATCAGATTGAGTATTTAAGGTTTTTACAAATTCAAGAGCAGAGTAGGTGCTGTTTTCTAGATCAGTATGTACTTGTGTTTGTATTTTGGTACCATTTTCTGCTACAGATTGTTGTTCTCTTTTGATTTCTACTAGAGTAAGTTGTGTAAAATCACCAATGATTTCATTGACTTGTGGGTGTACGTCATCTCTATTAAAAACAGTAAGCATAATGGCAAAATGACTACCACCTCCCCAGGCAGAAAGAATTTCTGCATATAGCGTAAGTAATGCGGCAGAAGGGGTGAGGTTCTTTGTTGCTGCATGTTTTACAAAGGATTTCCACGAGGTAGGATTTATCCAGTGTTCTCTTCTTTTAAAATTGCCATCAACATGCTTCTGCCCAGCATCTTTTACTGGTAATTGGGGGGCAAGCGGAAACTGTGAAACTCTGTCTGTCCAGTATTGTGCTGCTTTATTATATAGACTGGTTGATTTTCGTTTCTCATGATACTGCAAATAATCTTTGTAGGATATCTCTAGAGAGGGTAAGGTATGGTCTGTATAGAATAGATATAAATCTTTCCAGAATATAAATAAACTCAGGGCATCAGCAATGATAAAATCTATAGAGAAATGAATTCGTTTTTTATGCCCTTCTAATTCAGAGATACGTATATCAAACATTGGAGTACCTGCAGGGATGATCCTAGTAGACATCTCATTACGTAACTTTTGTAGATGCGTATTGGTAGTGGTAGAATCAGATATAGGATAGACTGTAAACGGTATAGGTATAGTCTCCATGATTTGTTGAGTACCATCTTCAGTAATGATACACCGTAGCATTTCATGCCTCTTGATAAGGTTAGATAGTGCCTGCTCAAATTTTTGGATATCCAGATGATCAACATCCATTTCAAAATAAGTACTACAACTTACACCTCCCCAATCCATTTCATGATTTCGTCCTGCCCAATATGCATATTGAATCTCGTTTAGAGAGAATGATTCATATCGTTGTTCTGGAGATGTCTCAAATACAGGAGCTAGCGAGTTGTTTTCTATTGTAGCACTCTGTAATTGGTTATAGAGAAGTTCGCTCCATTGATTGATTGTACTATTTTTTAAAAAAGTAGCAGGTTTTAAAGAAATATGAAGATCTTTTTTCCAATAGGCTGTTAGTCGGGCTATCAAAATAGAGTTAAGACCTAATAGTAATAGGTTTTCATCATTTTGTAAATCTTCTTCCTCTATTTTCCATTCTTTTATGAGTATTTTTCTAATGTATGTTTTTACCTCTTCTAGATTACCAAAAGCGGTAGTGATGATTTCTTGTGGGGCCTCTATATCTTCTTCCTCTTTTGGGGTTGTATGCGGGTTGTTTTTTATAAATTCTAGAATGGCTGGGGTATGTCTCTTTTCTTCCTCTGTGAGAGAAGAAGTATCGATATTTTCTTTGATCTTATCCCAAATATGAGTTTGAGGTAAGGTATATGTTTCAAGTGAAGTATTGAGACTGAAGTGCTGTTCTCTAAAAGTATAGTTTGGTACCTCTTCTTTTTCTAGGTTTCTATCTGCATAATATGCTCTCCAATTTATAAGAGTACCATTAAGATATAAGTCAACTACACTTTTTTCTATTTGATTAATGGTGCTAAAACCTTTGTAGTTTGATGCCAAAGTCTCGACACCTACATCACTTATTTGCTCAACCATATTAATAAGTGTTGGGGTAGGGCCTACTTCTAGAAACAAGCTGTCTTCTATATTTTTTATGGATTGTATGCTTTTATAAAATTTTACAGGAGCCAGAATGTGATCACTCCAATACTGCCAAGAAGCGATATTTGCAGTGGCTTTTTCTCCTGTAAGACAAGAAATAATAGTGATTGTGGGTTTGTTGTACTGTATGGTTTTTAAGATGCTATTAAAACTTTCTAGCATTTGTTTCATGAGCGGAGAATGTGCAGCGTGTGACACTTTTAATAAGGCAGATGCAATTCTTTTTTCTTTCAGCTTTTTTCGTATTTCATCAATCTCTATTTTGCATCCAGAGATTACGGTTTGTTCATTGGTGTTTATAGCCGCAATAGTCGTTAGCTTTGCACTTTTTAGAACCTCTTGTATCGTCTCTTCATTGGTTGATACAGCTGCCATAGCACCATTTTTTGGCAAGGCATACATTAATTCTCCTCTGGCGGTTATTAATCGTATGGCATCAGAAAGGCTAAATACACCTGCCAAGCAAGCGGCGGCATATTCTCCCATACTATGACCTATTAATAGATTGGGGGTGACCCCATAATCCATCCACATTTTTGATAGCGCATATTCTATAGCAAATATTGAAACTTGTGTATATCGCATTTGGATAACCAAGTCCTTGGGAGAAAATATGATATCTAAAAGATCATTTTGGGTTTGTTCTTTATAATGTTGATTACAGCGGTCTAGATATTTTTTGAAGGTATTGTTTTGAGAGTAAAACTCTTTTAGCATCTCTGGGTACTGTGATCCGATACCACTAAATAAGAATACTGGTTTTTTGTTGAATATAGCGCGATTTATACTGGCATCTGATATTCCTTTGATTGCATTTTTTAAGTTAATTTTTAGTTCCTCGGTGGTATCAGCCCACACAACTATTTTTTCTTTGAGGTCGGCTTTTGTTATATTTTGAGCATAGCTTATGCCAGATAATCTCGTTGGTTCTTTTTTTTCTATAAAGGATAAAAAAGAGGCTAGTTGATCTTTGATTCCTTTTTTGGTAACTGAACTAAATTTAAAAGGCCAACTCTTTTCTTCTTGAAGATTTTTTTTTTGACTACTGTATTGCTTTAACTCTGTAGGGTGTTGTTCTACAACTATATGTGCGTTTGTACCGCTTAATCCAAATGAACTGATGGCGGCTTTTCTGGTAGTGGTTTTGCTCCAAGGGATTGTTTCTTGAGGAATAGCAAACTTTTGATCTGACCAGTTGATATGAGGAGATGGTTTTTTGAAATGTAGATTACCAGGTATTTTTCCTTTTTCTACAGCTAGTATTGCTTTTATTAACCCTGCGATACCTGCGGCGGCTTCAAGGTGTCCTAATGAGGTTTTTACAGCCCCTAGATAGACTGGTTTTTCTCGGGTATCTGTGATAAGATTACCTAGAGCAGTAATTTCTATAGGATCTCCCAGAGCTGTGCCAGTGCCGTGGGTTTCTATAAAATCAATATCATTAGCATCTACATTACTTCGTTTCCATACATCCCGAATTAATTTTTCTTGAGCAGGTCCGTACGGAGCTGTTAATCCAGAACTTAATCCATCTTGATTTGTGCCACTACCTTTTATAATAGCATGAATATGATCTCCATCTTTTTGGGCATCAGAAAGCTTTTTAAGAATTACAACACCGCTCCCTTCACCACGTACAGTACCATTTGCGGTAGCATCAAAAGTTCTGCTTTGACAGTCTTTTGATAAGATATTAAGCGAGGCCATTAATTCTGTTGTTTTTGGAGAAAGCATAAGATTAACACCCCCCGCGATAGCCATATTACAATCACCAGATAGTAGTCCCTTACACGCTAAGTCTACAGATACCAAAGAAGAAGAACAAGCAGTATCGGTGGTGATACCAGGTCCTTGAAAACCAAAAAAGTAAGAGGCTCTACCCGAAATAAATGAAAAACCTGCTCCCATAGCATCATTTGGATCAATAGCTGTATTCTCATTTTGTAAGTGAGTAAGTTGTTGGATATGATCAATAGCAGAGGCTCCAGCATAGATTCCTGTTTTAGAACCTTTTAATGAGGTGGGGGCGTAGCCAGAGTTTTCGATTGCTTCCCAGCATACTTTTAAGAAAAGACGTTGCTGCGGATCAATTTTCTCAACCTCATTTGGAGAAAGCCTAAACAATCGATGATCAAATGCATGAACATCGTCTAATAAAAAACCTCCTTTTTGTAAAAAAGGATGCTCTTTGATCTTTTCTTGATCATAATTGGCCCACCGATCTTTGGGGACTTTAGAGGTCATGTCTTTTTGATCTAGCAAAGCTTGCCAGTACTCTTTGGGTGAATTGATACCTCCTGGAAATCTGCATGCCATGCCTATGACAGCAATAGGTTCTTGTTGGTTAGTTGAATTTTTTTTTACTTCTAGTTTTAAACGTTTTATTTCTGTGAGCGCTTTTTTTAAAATTTGAGTCTTATCTGGTGTTGGTTTTTCCATGACTAATCATTTAGTTCTTTATCTAATAGGGTAAGGAGATCATCTTCTGAGTAGGTATCATAATCAGATTCTTGTGGTGTTGAATTTTCTATCTCTACTACTTTATTAGTGTTTTTGGTTTCGGTTTTAAGGTTTGCGAGGTAGTTACTTAATTGGTCAATTGTATTATAATTGAATAGTACAGTAGCTGGTATTGATTGTTGTAGCGTATTTTCTAGTGTATCTCTAATGAGCAATGACATCATAGAAGTAATACCAAGTTCTACAAAGGGTATGTTGCGATCAAAGCCTGTTTTTGATACTCCTAATTGATCTGCTACTAATAGGGTGAGGTATTCATTTATTTGTTCTTCATTATGAATATCATCTATATGATGTTCTCTATAGGTTCTGGTATAGCTATAAAGTATTTTTCTCCATTCTTTGTTGAGGTAGGTAGCTTTAGACTTACTACGTTGTATTTTTCCGCTGGTTGTTCTAGGGATATGCATTGGGGGTATAAATAGAATTACTTCTAATAATATACCATGTGTTCTTATGATTTCTTCTTTGATTTGCTGTACCCAAAGGTCGTATTGTGGATTTCTAACGGCTTCTCTGGTCAGCTCCTGTATGAGTACCACTTTTTCTTGTCCTTCTTTGCTAATTGCAAAAGCGGCTGCACCGTCTGTTCTAAAATTTTGATTAGAGGTAAAGGCAGATCGCTCAATATCATGAGGGTAATAATTAACCCCGTTGATAATGATGAGATCCTTTATTCGCCCTGTTACGTATAGTTCATTATGAGTATCCAAAAAGCCTAAATCTCCTGTTTTTAAGTAAGGGGTAGTGCTTATAGAATGATCTGTTACAAAAGCTTTTTTGGTAGCTTCAGGGTTATTCCAATACCCTTTGGTTACAGAAGGCCCAGAAAAGCAAATTTCTCCGATCTCATAAGGTGGTAGAACAGTGTTGTTATTTGGGTTTATAATGGTTACCTGATTGTCATTTATGATAGTGCCATTGCTGATTAGAAAAGAGGTGTGATCTTCTTTTTTATCTATAGGCGCAGTACTATCTTGTAGTACTCCTTGATTTATGATGGTTACTTTATTATTTAAAAGCTCTTTTCGTTCTACTTCTATCCAGTTTACTTTATTGCCTATAAATGTGGATGAAATAGCGAGGGTGCTTTCTGCCAATCCATAACTTGGTGATAAGGTAGTAGACCCCATTCCGAATTTGGATGCAATAGTATAAAAACGATACATGGTACTGAGATGGATAGGTTCTGCCCCACAAACAGCTCTTACCAATGTGCTTAGTGAAATATCTTTTGTAGCTGTCTTTTCTAACTTTTCTGCAATTAA
Source organism: Aquimarina sp. I32.4 (assembly GCF_002924285.1). NCBI lineage: Bacteria > Pseudomonadati > Bacteroidota > Flavobacteriia > Flavobacteriales > Flavobacteriaceae > Aquimarina > Aquimarina sp. I32.4. The sequence continues at coordinate 10,937 of NZ_PGUB01000002.1, forward strand.
TTCATACGCAAAATTTGGTGCAGATATATGAGTTCCTTTGTATTGAGATATAGCTTTTGCCCATATAAAGGGTTGACTCATAAAATCGGTTGGGCTTATTAGATATACTTTACAACCCGAGAATAAGCCTTGTAGTATACCAAAGATAAGTCCCATATCATGATAAAACGGTAACCAGCTTATGATTACACTCTCTTCTTTTATATCGAGAAATAGTTTTACTTCTTTTAGGTTGTTGGCCAAAGAAGATTGCGTAACCATTACTCCTTTTGGATTTCCTGTTGATCCAGAAGTATATTGAAGAAAGGCTAGTTCATTAATAGCATTATCAGGAACAGAGATATTATTTTTTTCTTGAGGCAGAAAAGAGAATAATGAAATAGAGGATAGTATAGAAGATTGAGAGATACATTTTGATAAAAAATCAAAATTTGGAATGTTGGTTAAAATAGCTTTTGCATCACAGTCGGTCACGATTTTCTCCCATTTGGTTAAGGGTTTATTTCTGCCTGGCATATTGAGAGGGATTGGGATAGCACCAACCCAACTACAACCTAAAAAAGAGATAATAAAATCTAATCCTTGAGGAAAAAGTAAAAGACATCGATCTCCATAATTAATTTGATGCTTTACTAATTGTAATGCGTATTGATGTACCTGATCCAATAGTTGAGAGTACGTAATACCAGTGCTATTTAAATCTTTGTCAATAAAGCTATAAGCAAGCCCATTTGGAGATGTCTCTGCTCTTGATTTTAACTTATCTATAATGGTATCTGTCATTTTTTCTTTTGATTGAAAGAACAAATTCTTTTCTGGTTAAGAATTACCAGAGATATCTTGTTATTTGATATCTCTGGTATGGTGAGAAAAGGTTGGTTAATTTGTTTTTTTATAAAGATTGTTTGGCAATTGTAATACCTGCTTCTTCAAATGCTGATTTTATAGCATCTTTTTGGTTGTTGGGAACAGCTTTATAAAGTTCCTTATAGAGATTCTTGAAAACAAGTAATGAACCTGAATTGCGATCTATGTAATCATTTGTAATTTGATTAAAAGTATCTACTCCCAGAAGAGTACTTAGATGATAAAGCTCATAAGTTCCTTTGTTTTTTTCTAGATACTCTGATCCATCTGCATACAGTAATGGTGGTTCTGTATTTGGTTCATTACCTCTATTTTTTTCATATGTGTTTTTCTTTTGCTTTAAATAATTAGCTATTATTTCTTTTCCGAATTTTTGCTTGATTATTTGTAATGCAATGGCTTGAGGTAATGCAGAGGTTAGCATTTCTGCTCCTTGTACATTTGCGATTTCAGTTTTAGAAAATAGTTGCTGTTTTATCAGTTGTGTTATTACTGAGAAATGAATATAACTTTCTTCTTTTTTTAAACTGGTATCAGCTCTCCATCCATCTTTTTCAGAAATAAGAATTAGATTAGAATTTACATAGAAAGGGTCGTTGTAATATGATATTTCTGCTATGTTTATCTCTTTGTAAGTAGGTTTTCCTATATTTTTTTCGATAAACTGTAGCCCATCAATGATTGCTTTTTTGTAGGTGTCAATATTAAAGCCATTGGTTTTTTTATACCAAATATAGGTGTCTATATCTTTATAGGTAACTTTGGTATTGACATACGCTGCAGATGCAATATTGATGTTGAAATCTGTAGGAGTATCTATAGTATGTCTCACATAATTTCTATTGGTATCACTCCATCTTTTTTCTATTTTTCCTATAGATAGAGGTTGTTGATCGATAGAAGTACTTACAGTAATTTTACCAGTTACTTTATGAGCATCCTTAGAAAAATAATTTTGATTCAATGCTTTGATATCTGTTACAGCATTCATTTTGGATTGTATTTTTTCTAATCCAACACCTCTTCTTTTTTTATTCTCATCCAGCTCTTTTTTATGGTTGTATCCAAATTGAGGGAAAAGATCTCTATTTATAACAGAACCATTATAGGTTATGTCTGTTTGAGGGTCTATAGTAGATAATCCTTTATATTGCTTTGATGCTTTGATATAGAACTGTACTTCATTATTTGGCAACAAAGTTTTTGATAGTGGATATGCGTATATGTAATGTTCTTGATCTTCCCAATGAGAGGAGAGAATAGTACTATTTACACTCAGTTCTTGAATGGTTGTATAATCAGATAGATTTATATACAGCGTATCGATAGAGGAATTGCTTTCGTTTTTTAAGGTATAGTGTGTGGTATACTCAATTTTTCGATCTTTTGGGTATAGATCAACAGCTATATCTATTGTATTTATAATAGGTTGTGCATAGGCTTCTATGTATTTGTATTTTGTTTCATATGCAGCCTGTTCTGCTTCTTCTGCGGCTATTGTTTTATAGTTGTCTTCTATATTTTTTGAGATAAAAGATTGCAGTACAAAGAAGAGAATCAAGCAACCAATGGATGCAATTTTTCCACCCCAATTTAGCTGTTCACCTCTTAGTGTCAGTTTTTTTATCCAATCTTGTTTGTTCCCTCGTTTCCAAAAATAAATAGCAGAAAGCATAAAGAATATTGCGATTACTCCCCACATAGAGAAAAACCAAAAGGAAGTTGATGAATAGGTACCATACCCGCCAATTTCTGAATAATCTTCTAATCCAGGCACTCCGACTAGAAGTCCTAATCTATGGTCTTCTATTACATTTAATTCAAAAGCAATAATAGTAAAGATGAAAAAACCTATAGATACTATATGTGTTAAAAACCGTTTTCCTGTAATTCCTGCAACAAAAAAAGGCAAGGTCATCATGCTTAAGTATGTTAACCAACCAAATTTATACCCAAATACATCTTCTGCATATAAGCTCCATTCTATGTTTGTAAACCCATATGCTAATTGTGTGATTACACCAGAAATTACAATAGCAAGTCCTAAGATAAAGGCAACACCTGCCATTGCAGTATATTTTGATAATAACCTTACCCATACTGGGATAGGTAATGTATCTGTAATTTGCCAAAGATTAGTGGTCTTTTCTTTAAAAATAAGCTCTCCTGTCCAGAACATTATCAAGATAATTATAAATACCCCCAGTATAAGCCTGTTTTGGGTCATATTGGTTGTTATAGGGTGTTCTGGGCCAATGTAGTAAGAGGCATTAAATAAGAAATTTTGTAATAGAAAAAGTAGAAGAATGATTCCAAAAACTATTTTAAAACTTTTGGGTCGTACCAGATTTAAAAATTCCAGTTTTGCCAAACGGAAAAACTTGGCAAGGTATTCTCTTTGAGTATAGACTAATTGTACTTTTGGTAACACATTAGTTCTTATTTCTGAGGCTAAATTTTTGTTATGCGTATTTTGGGTAGAATTTAGTTTTCCTGGCTTTTTCTCTATAAAATAGGAAAAAGAAAACCTTTTGTATGCCAAAAATAACCCAATGAAAGCTAGCGAGAGCCATAACCCTTTGTTGATAAAGTAGGTGGTTGTAAGTGGTAAAAATGCTGTGTTTTTTGCATGGGTGGGTATAACATCTAAAGCTTCTGCTACATATACATAAGAGATAGGGTCTAAAATTTCTATCAATTCAATATTTGTAGATGTATGACTAACTCCTTCAAAAATTACAAAAAGGATGGTTATGGTTAATATACCTAAATAACTAGAATATAGTTTTCTTGTAAATACCATAGGAATAAAACAAGCTGCTGTTAGCAAAAAAATATTAGGAACCAAAAGTACAAAGTACCCGTGTGCCATTTGTAATAATGGGGGAGGGCCAAAGTCTTCGGGCTTACCTATGCCTGCGTATGGTAATAGGAACATACCAAAAACAAAACCAGAGGTAATAATAAGATTGATGAGAAAAGCGGCCAAAAATTTCCCTACAAAAAACATTTTTTCATTAACAGGAAAAGTGTAAATAGTCTCTGCCGTTTTATACTCGATATCTTTATATAATACCATTCCTGTAATAATAGCAATGAGTATTATAAGAATCATTCCTCCACCAGTAAAATCCTTGTACAATACTGTAGAAGAGTTTATAAGTACAGCATCATTGATGTAGTAGTCGTATATGCCTTTGGTTAATATAACTACTTGTAAAACCATTAGCAATATGTAGAAATAGAATATGGGAGATTTTATACGGTTTCCTATTTCGAAACTAATAATCTTTTTAAGCATAACTCAATTCCTTTTTAGTTAAACGTTCTGGTTGAATTTCGTAGAAATAAATATCTTCTAGTGTAGGAGATTTTGGTAAAAAATGAGGGGTAGGAATATCTTCTGCTACGACGGTGATCATCATTTTTCCTCTATGAATACGATTGGAGATCACAAGGTGTTCTTTTTTGTAATTGTGCAATTGATCTTTATCAATTTGTAGCTCCCATAGCATGTCTTTTAAAGATACTTCTAATACATCAGGTTTTCCTGTGCGTAGTACTTTTCCGTTTCCTATGATAGCCATGTCATTGCACAGGGTACTTACATCTTCTACAATGTGAGTAGATAATATGACAATAGTATCTTCACTTAATTCAGATAGAAGGTTATAGAATCGGTTACGCTCCATAGGGTCTAATCCTGCAGTAGGTTCATCTACGATGATAAGTTGTGGGTTGTTTAGTAATGCTTGAGCAATCCCAAAACGTTGTTTCATCCCACCAGAATATCCTCCTAGCGTATTCTTTTTTGCATCCCAAAGGTTTACTTTATGTAACAATGCCTCTACAATTTCTTTTCTTTCTTTTTTGTTACTGATTCCTTTCATGTCAGCCATATGCATCAACATTTCGTATGCATTTACATTTGGGTATACTCCAAATTCTTGAGGTAAATACCCCAAGATTTTGCGTATTTCGTGAGGCTCTTTTAAGACATCGATATTATTAAAATGAATAGCTCCACTGTCTGGATTTTGAAGTGTTGCTATGGTGCGCATAAGAGTAGATTTACCTGCTCCATTTTGTCCGAGTAGGCCAAACATACCTTTACCTATAGATAGCGATACATTTTGTAATGCTTTTACCCCATTAGGGTATTTTTTTGATAAGTTGTTTATTTCTAGTTTCATAATAGAGGCTTTGTTATTGGTTGAAATTGGAGGTAATTTCTAGCGATACATCGTTCCATAGCTTTGTGATACCATCACTTCCTTGGTGTAGTAATTTGCACTGATCATTTAATGATTTAATAGCCTTATCTGCTTTCCATTTACTTAAGTCCATGGTCGCATTTAATTTGAATTTCTCTCCTTCTATATTGTATGTAAAGGGTAGGTTTTCTTTGGCTCCGTTCATTGTGATTTCTACATAGCCAGTGGTATCATCAGTTAGCTTTATTTTTCCTGATAAGAGACTGGTATTATCCATTGCTTTAAAGAAAAAATTGATGATATTATATTCTCTACCTTCACTTTTTATAGAGCTAATAGGGATATTGAATTCTACATTTTCTATTGCTTCTTTGAGCGTATTACCTTCTCCATGAGAAGTAATCTTTATGCTAGAAAAAGTTCCTTTTACTGGTGTTTTTTCTGTTGTTTTATAGGCTGTCCACTCAACATTGTTTTTTGCATTTGCTAATTGATATTTTGCAGAAGTTTCATCTTTATCAGAAGAACAAGAGGATATAATGAGTAATATATATATTACTATAAAGAATATGTTGTTTTTTTTCATGATCGATAATTTTAATTTTTAAAAAAGGTAATCACTCTAATCAGAGATTTATATCAATCCTTGTTGAGGTTGTAAAATAGCTGGCTTTATTTTTTTGAAATTAGACCCTATCAGATATACATTACATAAAAATAAGAGGGAGTCAAAAGCTAGATATGATGGGTTTCTTGTAATAAAAACATGCGTCATTACCATACATAAAAGAATAGGGGTGAGCATAATGCTTCCTAAAAAGTAGGTTCGTTTAAATATTAAAAGAGTTCCACATAGTATTTGAAAAAAACCTACAAAACAGATAAAACCTGTAGTCTGTAACAGGTGATAAAATTCAAAAAACGTATCGCTATTTTCAGGAAGACTTTCTCTAAAAGCAGATGAATCATATGGGATAAATAATTTTTCTATACCATTATATATAAAAAGAAGTGCAAATAAAAAACGAATACTGTAGATGGCGATTTTCATATAACTATCATTGTGGTTAACTTTAATAGATTAAGAATGATGAGTAGTAGCTCATCATTCTTAATCTTGTTGGTTATTTGAGTTTAAAAACTCTAGGGATTCCTGCGGCAGTAATAATATCTTTACTCTCGAGGGTATTTATATTCACTTCTTTTATGTACGATTTTGTTTTCGTTTTAAAAGGGATATATGCTTTGTCATCTTCAAAATAAACACAACTAGCATATGATCCTTGTGTATATTCATCATTTACTTTGGTAGCAGTTTTATCATGTAGATCAAACTTATACCATTGTGCAATTGGGTCTTGGTAATAAGAATATGGATCATCTGGGTTTATTGCTGTAATATCATTTGATGTAGCAAAGAAAATACCGTTACCTGCATATTCAAGATTCATAACAGGATTTCCTATACCTCGACTTGCAGTTTCTAGATCAAAGTAGTAATCTGCATCAAAATCGGTTTGACCAGATTTTATTCTTAATATACAAGCTGGCTTGCCAATATTTACAGCTCCCCAGTAATTATGAGATAATAGGTAGATATCATTTTTTTCATCTGTGATCATAAATTTAGCTCCAAAACCTGAGTTCCATGATCCAACACTATTTCCTTTGTCATTTGATATCCATTTTACGATTGCATTAGAATTATCTGCTGAGCTAGGATCTATTTTGGTAAGGTCTACTACTAGGATGTCTGCAGTAGGAGAAGCTGGTGTATAGGTTTGAAAGTCGTTAAGGAAACAAAATCCAATATACAGATAGTTACCACTTACGATCATTTCACTAGGTGCTTGTATATTAATTTTATCTCCTTGATTAGGGTAATTAGTTACTTCTCCGATACGAGAAACAGAGCTGTAATCTATATACCCTGTTTTTGTCATTGTTTCAGGATTAAAAATTGCGATCTTGGTACCTGCTGGGCCTCCAACAAATGCTGTGTTTTTATCTTTGAAATATACATTTCCTTGATACCCTAGTTCTCCAAGGCTAATAGAACCTTGTTTTGTTAATTCTTGTTTTTCATTTAAAGACCATTTTTCAATTCTTTCTGGGGTAAAATATAGATTGGTATAGAAATTACCATCGTATTGATAAACTCCCGTAACAGTTTCAGCAACTATTTCAGTAGCATTTTTATTATCAAGGTCTTTGGTTTTGGTCAAATTATCCATAGTTTGTAAGTACAAGCTATAGTTGAAAGTTCCTCCTTTTACTGCCGTTAGAAGTGCATAGGTGTCTTTTTCTTTTACTGGCTTAGTTGGTTCAATAATTTTATCATCATCACTACTACATGAATATAATAGGATGCTTAAAAAACTGATTATTATTAAATTGGTTTTTGATCTTAACATTTTAATTTTATTTATTTATTTCACTTTATTTTAATTGATATACATTCTTAATTTTAGGAAAAAACTTCTTCCTGGTTTTTGTACTAAATAATTATCGTATGCCAGCTGATCTGTAAAATTTCTACATTCTAAATTGATGCTATATTTGTCATTAGGAAAAACATATCCTATAGAAGCATTGTGTATAAATTGTGTAGGTATTTTTGCTTTGGATGCTGCAATACCGTCTTCTTCCCAAGCAAGGAAAAATTCATGAACATAATTATTGTTGTAACTTAGTTCTATTCGGCTATTATCGATGCCTACATTAGGAATGTTGTAGGTTGTTCCTGTATTGGCAAATAGATATGGGATGTTAGGTATTTTGGAACCGATATGTCGGGCTTCTATATTACCGTATTTATCGGTATCTTTTAAGGTGATATCCTGCCATGTGGCATTAAAAAACAATGTTAAATTTTTTATTGGAATTGCAGTTATTGTTCCTTCAACTCCTTTTGCTTCTGTATGTAATAGGTTATCGTATATAGAAACACCTCTTGTAACAGCGTTTAGAAACATTTGATCTTTGGTATCTCTATAAAAACCAGTTGTTGCTATTATAAGCTTGTTTTGTAGTGCTTTATATTCTAATCCTAGATTGATATTATGGCTTTTCTCTGGGTTTAAATTCGGGTTAGGAGAAACCGTTATCCCATCACCAAATAATTCATCACTATCAGGTAGTCTGAGTGTGTATTCATATCCAAGATGAGTTGATATATTAGGGGAGAAAGAAAATTTTAAAACATCACCATACCCTAATAAGTTATATTGATTGTCGATGTAATTTGTAAACGTATTATCTTCTTTCAAATTAGCTATATGACTTTTCATATAGTGATACTTTAGAGAGAAAATATTGGTGAGCTTTTTGTTGAATGCTTTACTTTCTACAGACAATCCAAAAAAGCTTTTTGTGAAATTTTGAGGGTTGGTATAGAAATCTTCTTTGTAAGTTGCTGCTCCTGCTTTATCGTGACCTTTTATTTCTCTATAAGAAGTGAGATTGGTAAAGTCAACAGAATGATTATCATTTAATTTATAATTGACATTTATTCTCCCAAAGAAACTTTCTGTATTTATTTTTGGAGTTCGTCCTTCTATATCAAATCCGCTTTCTCCCTTGGTAGGCTTATCGGTATAAGTACCATCCCAAAAGTAATTTTTTGGTGCAATATCAATAATCTCCCATTTGAGTAGGTTGTACCCTAGGAGACCAGAAATTTTGAGGTTGTTGTTATATCTTTTTTTCCATGAGATGATGCTATTAAAATCTCTGTTGCCACCATGAACTTCTCCCCATGGCGAAACGGCTCTGATACCATGTTGCCACTCTTTAGTAATATCAGATAAACTGAGTATTACTCTAAAATCATCTGCCCAAGAAACGTTCTGAAATCCGTATTGAGCTCTACCCAGAAAAGAGGTGTATTTATCATTAAACCTTTTTGCTTTTCCTTTTTCGGTGTTTAATAGTTCATCTACGACAATATCTACATCATGCATCCAGTAGTCATTATCAGAATGATTAAAAAAACCATCTACCTGAAAGAACTGTTTTTTGTTTTTGTCTAAATACCTTTTTATTCCTATTCCAGCTTGGTGCGTATTCCAAGATCCTATAGTATAAAAAGCATCTATATAATTCTTATACCTGTTTTGAGTTTCAATGTTTATAACGCCCCCTAGTGCATCGGTACCAAATTTTACAGGAACCAGTCCTTTGTATACCTCGACTTGCTTGATTATGTTAGAAGAAATATTGTTTAAACTAAATCCACTACCTAATAAATCTATAGGGATACCATCTACAAATGTTCGTATTCCTTTTCCAGAAATTCCATTAAGCATAATGGTTGATTCGCTACCAACTCCTCCTTGTTTTCTAATTCTTACCCCAGATAATTGCCCTACAATATCTATGGTAGAGGTAGATGTAATTTGCATTTTTTGCAAGGATACAACCTCTGGTTTATAAGCAGTCTCTTTTAGTTTTTGAGAAGAACTCTTAGAAGATACGACCACTTCATTTAGCTCATTCTGTTCCTGAGAAAGAATAAAAGGAATAACCAAAGGAGTATTGGATATAGATATTTTCTTTTTTTGAATACTATATCCTATAAGAGAAGCGTTTAAGGTGTAATCACCTACAGGAACATTTGATATGTGATAGGTTCCTTCTTTATTAGTAGAGCTTCCTATATTAGTATTTTCTAGATATACAGAAGCGTTTTGAATGGGTACTCCGTTCTCAGTTAAGACAGTTCCAGTTATGCTGTTTTGACAATGGCAATAAAAAAAAATAAAATAAAAAATGAAAAATGTTGAATAAGTCTTATGGTTCATACAATGAATTAATATTTAAATATTATTAATATTTATTTAGTCTAAATAAATATTGTAATATTGACAAGTAAAGGTAGATAGTTAGCCAATGCGTAGAGTTACGCAAAGCGAAATTTTATATACGCAAAAAGGAATAATTATAATTTTGATAAGATTGACTTAAAAATATGAAAGAAATTTGTCTGAATTTTGATACCGTTAATTATGTAAAAGATAATGCAGGTATTAAAGAGTTTACTTCCTCTTCTGACTGCAAATCGATTGTTGATGAGTGTTATAAAGAAGTCTTGTTAGAGGATTTTAAGGTGTGTTATGGTACTTGTTTGAGTAAAAAAAGAAGTTTACCCTGCAAAGTTGTCAAAATGTACTTTGTAATAGATGGTGAATCAAAAAAACAAGAAAGAAACCTAGAAGATAGTTATTTGTTTTATTGTAATGAGCATAATATATTTTATGCAAATAGTAATGAGATACCTTCATTATGCTCAGAGAGATGTCAAATATTAGAAGTAAGCCTAAAACCTGTGTTTTTTGAGAAGTATGCTCCAGATTGTGATTTATTTGATGGTTTTAGAAAACAAATGCAGAAAGATATTTCTTGCTTTGTAGGAGATTGTAATTATCCTATTACTGCAGAGATGCATGCTATTATAGAGGAGGTCATCAATTGTCAAAGAAAAGGGCATTATAGAAAAATGTTTTTAGAATCTAGAGTCCTAAAGTTATTGATGCTACAAATGAAACAAATTCAAGATTGTATGGAGCAGGTTGATTTATCTGTATTTGTAAATTTAAAATTAATGAATCAAGCTAGAGATTTGATAGAGAAAAGATTGAAAGACCCTTTGACATTATCAGATTTAGCAAAACAGATAGGAACCAATGAATGTAGTCTTAAAAAAGGTTTTAAAAAAGTATTTGGGACAACCGTATTTGGCTACATCCAAAATATAAAAATGCGTAAAGCCAAGGATTTACTATTAATACAGAAAATGTTGGTAAATGAGGTTTCTGATTATTTAGGATATAAGAACCCTCAGCATTTCTCTACAGCTTTTAAAAAGAAATACGGGATATCTCCTAGTTACTTAAAAGATGGAAAATTATAAACTGGTATACTTAGATTAAACAATACTAGTATTTCTCTAATTAGAGAAACAAAGTATTCTAGCATACAAGATATTAAGCAATATTAATCTGTATTGAACTTATTCAATACAGATTAATATGATGCATAAATATAGTTATACCTTATCGGGCATTCCTTTTAATCTCTTTTCGATTTTCTTTTTCTTTTCTGTAATACGTTTCATAAGATCCATAAGGTCTGGATCTTTAGTTTCTTTATAGATTTTATTAATGCTTAATATAAGTGCCTTAGCTTCTCTAGAGGCTGAAACTCTATCACTAGTACTCATATTATTCATTTTTCTATTTTCGAACTCCAATGCTTTTTCTATTAATTCCATAACTTACCTTTTTATTAAAGATATAATCGCTTATTGCTTTTTAAGCGCAATTAAACAAAAATTAGTGACTACTATTAAAATAATTTAATTTTTCTAATAGACAAAAAAAAATAAAGATTTCTTTATAAAATTTATAAAAGAAGTAATTAAATAGAGAAATTCTTTATTACTGTGCGTGTTTTATCTGCAATTTTAAGGATTTATGTGGTGAAAAAGAATGAAAAAGTAATGATTTTATTTTTTTTTTTGAATTCTATTAGAATTATCAAGAGGTTTTTTAAAGAACAATAAAGCACTTTTCCCTAATAAATAATCAAATAATACTATTTTTGACGAATATACAATGATTTAAAATTCTAGATTATGCGATACATTATCTTATTTGTTTTTGTAATTAATTGCCAAAACTTATTTTCTCAAAAAGAACAATTGTTTCCTTTTTACGATGGGACTAATTGGGGATTGTCTGATGGAGCAGACTTAGAGATTACTATTTTAGATACAGATAGTATTAGCCCAATTTTTGTTCAGATTACTAAAAAAAAGAAATTATATAAAAGTTTTAATAAAAATATTGTTTCTCTAATAGATGAAAAAGGAAATGTATTAGTTACAGGATATGAGGATTACAATAGTTTTTCTGGATATAAATTAAACAAAAATGTGGTATTATGTAGTAAGGGAGAAAAAGTAGGAATATATGATCTAGATAAAAAGAAAGAAGTAATACCTACTGTGTATAAGGAAATATTAGACAGATATGATTCGCAAGATAACTTGTTCTTTGTAGTAGAAGATGCTGAAAAAGCAAAAGGACTTATAAATACAGCATATAAAACCATTGTAACTCCTGATAAAAAATGGAAAAGCATTTATATAGAAGAAATGCAAAAAGACGGTAAAGAAATCGATGTAATCCAGCTGAATGATAATAATTATGATGCAACATACATGTATATGGATGGAAAAAAAATGCCTAAACCTGTAGTTGATAGTAATGATGATAGTTTTGAAGATACAATTATAGAAATGGTTGAAGAGGAAGATTATATGTCTAGTGGTGGTCTTAGATGTAAACACAAGGATGAGTTGATTACTACAGAAGAAGGCGTATACCAAATCAAGTCTTGTAAACAAAGTAATACGATTGACCTGCCGAAAGGATATAAAATAGAATCATTATTAAACCCTAAGAAAAACTTAGAATCTGATTTTGCATATATCTCTTACAAAAAGAAAATTGGTATCTACAGTATATTGAGTAAAAAGATAGTGGTTGATGCAAAGTATGATCAGTTAGATAGAATAAAAGATGGATCTTATTTCTTAGGAAAAAAAGGAAAATATGTTGGATTGGAATATCTGTATAAAAATTATGATGGTGAGATAGAGCAACGCACCATAACTCAACCTCTGTTTTTACAAATAGAAAAATCTAAAGAGTTATATAAAACTTTTATCATAAGCTTACCAAAAAATGTAAGAGGATATATGGTAGTAGAGGATAAGAAAACGATCTATTTACCAAAATCTATTAAAGCTAAATATAAAATTCAGTAATTGTAATGATACAACAGTTTTTTGCGACCAGTTTACTTTTATTATGTTGTACCGTTTGGGGACAAGTACCCTATTATAATGGGACAAGTTGGGGGCTGGTTGCAAAAAATGGTAAGATACTAACACAGCCTAGTTATGATAATATACCTAAATATATGGGATCACCCCAAGGGAATGATATTTTTAAAGTAGTGATCAAAGACACTGTTTTTTTGGTAGATGCATATAAAAAAACAATCCTTAACGGATATGATGATTACTCAGTATTACGATATCCATTATTACGAATTAAGAAAGGCAAAAAGTACGGTGTTTATAACCTGAATACTCATACTTGTGTTGTAGCTCCTACATATGATATGTTGAAATCAGATTATACGCTTTCTGATTTTTTATATATAGTAGAACTTAATGGTAAAAAGAGTGTTATAAATAAAGATGGAGCTGTTCTTATACCCTGGGATTCGTATAAAAAAATAGAATCCCAATTATTTGATGGGAAAAAACATATCATCGCTCGGTTTTCTGGAGATAAATTTTTATTGTTTGATATGAATGGCGCTGTAAAAACAGATTATTTTGTATCAGACAACTCTTTTAGTTATATTGGTTTTGGGGATTATAAAAATACTCCATATAAATTACACGCATTAGGTGATAAGAAATACGAAATAAAAGACGTTAGAGCAAGAATCATTTATAAAAAACAAATAGCATCTACTATAGTTCCTGATCGATTATTATACTCACAAAATATTCCATCAGAGCGTATGGCATTGATTTCTGTGTATAAAGAAGGGAATAAGGAAGGTCTGTTTGATTTGGTATATGAAGAGAAAATTACAAAAAAAACGTATGATTCTTTGTATACAGTAAAAGGGGAGTATACCAGTCATACCTTAATCAAAAATGATGGTTTATATGGTATGATATCATATGGTAGAAAAGAGGATGCTGATTATGAAGAGAAACATATTACTACTCATGTTACTCCAATAATATTTTCAAAAATAGAAATACTCGAAGGATATGGAATGTATGCTTTATATGAATTGCCAAACAGATATAAGTGTTTTGGTTATTATGAAGAAGAAGAAGAAAAGATGATACTTTATCTTCCTACAGAAATTCAAAAAAAATACAAGTTATAGCTGTTCTCCTATAGCTATAAAAATGATTTTATAGATTTTTCAATGTATAAATCGGATTTAATAATTAGCCGTTAGTTTCTTGTAATATATAGTTATATCATTTCTAATTGTGTGTACTATAAAATAAAAACTATCTTCGCGCCCGATTCATGGTTTTTTACCTCTGGTAAAAATTAAAAGGGAATTTGGTGAAAATCCAAAACTGTTCCCGCAACTGTAAGACTCATAAAAAGGAGTGTCATAAAACCACTGTAGCAAGGCTATGGGAAGGAGACACATACCGAGCCAAGTCAGGAGACCTGCCATAAATTATTAATCATTATTAACTCTCGGGTAAAGAGTAAGAATAATAATAGCCACCTTCAACAAAGGGGGAGTCTTTATTTATTTCTACAATTTTCCCTGCTTAATCTCAATTTTTTAAAATGAAAAAATTAGTATTATGCAGTGCCTTATTACTATTGGCTATTACTGCCTATGCGCAATCAAGCATTACAATTACAGGAACTGTTAAAGATCAAATTACAGGAAAAGGAATCCCTAATGTATCTATCAGTGTACAAGAAACAAATTTAGGAACAACAACCAATCAAGAAGGAACCTATTCAATCTCATTAGAGAAAGGGGCATATGAGATACTTTTTTCAGCAATGGGCTATCAAAAGAATAGTAAACATATTAGCTTATCTCGAGCAACACACATGTTAGAAGTTACCCTCACAAAAAATATTAATGGATTAGATGAGGTACTCATCGATAGCGATCCTAATAAAATAGGAAAAGAAATATTAAACGTTAATAAGTTAGGGGTTCAAGGTATAGATATTCCTGTAACTGCCTATAGTGTTAATGCAAAGGTTATGGAGCAACGTAATGTTTCTGATTTAGGAGATGCTGTAAAGAGTGCAACAGGAGTACGCCCAATAAACAGGTATGGAGGTTTTCAAACATTCAGAATTCGAGGATTTAATAATTTTGTATTGTTGGTTGATGGAGTCAGAGATGAGAGACACAACCTATCTACCAGTGCCCCTTCAACAAACTTATCCAATGTAGAGCGAATAGAAGTTCTAAAAGGGCCAGCAGGAGTATTGTATGGTCATTCGGCATTGGGAGGGATTATAAATATTGTTCGTAAAAAACCTAGTTATACTCAAAAAGCCAATTTCAAAAGTACCTATGGAAGTTTTGATACCTATAATATCGAAGGAGGTGTCGGAGGTCCGATTTCTGATAAATTGCGATATAGAGTAGATTTAGGGATGACACGTACTAGTGGATGGAGAGATTATGGTGTAGCTACCAACAATGGATCTCTAATGTTAGACTTTACCCCCTCTACAAAAGATGAATTATCTTTTTATTTTCAGACAAATAGTGATGTTTATGATACAGATACAGGTATTCCTGTAGATGAAGACAGTAATGTAATTGAAGGGATGAATCCAGAAACCAGATATAATGACCCGCAAGACCACCTAAAACACAAACGTTTTGATTATCAAATCAAGTATACACATCATTTTAGTGAAGATTTAAAGTTATCTGATCATTTGTCCTATTCAGATGATGATATAGATTATCTGTCTACAGAGTTTTTAGAAGTAAATGAGCGGCAAGATTCTATCACTAGAGCTTTCCCTTTTTATTTTAATCATCAAACCAAAACATTTCAGAACCAGTTGGATTTGAGTTATACTTTCAAAACAGGGGGGATTGAGCATAAAGCTTTATTAGGGAATTCTGTAAGTATTTTGGATCGCAGAACTTTTAGAGGAGAAGTAGTAGGACCTGGAACTTTTACTACTATCTCTGTTCAAAACCCTGTTTTGAATCAAGGGCATATTGAGGCTGTTGATACTAGGGTAGATGTAAAAAAAGAAGTGGTGTATGCATTTTATTTGCAGGATTGGATTAAGATTTCTGATAAATTAAAAGGATTAATAGGACTGCGATATGATAGATTTACAGGAACATATTATAGGGATGCGATCGATAATAATAGGGATTTGATTACTGCTGGAGATCGTACAAAAATACCATCATCGTCATTGTCATATCGTGCAGGGTTGATATACCAACCGATCAAAGATGTAGTAAGTATCTTTGCTTCATATTCTAATTATTTTAAACCTTCAAGAAGAGTAACACCAGACGGTACTGTATTTGATCCAGAAACAGGATTTCAAAATGAATTAGGAGTCAAATTTCAAAAAAATAATAAAATTGCAGCTACAATCTCTGCGTATTATATGTTAAAAAATAATATAGTAGAAAGAACAAGTGTAGATAACTACCAGCAAATAGGTTCTGCTGATTCTAGAGGTATAGAGTTTGATATAGAATCAGAGCCTGTAGCTGGGCTTTATTTTAAATTAGGATATGCTTTTGTAGATGCTAAAATAAGAGATTATGATGAGGCTTTACAAACTGTACCAGCAGGAAATAAATTGCCTTTTGCTCCAGAGAATTCTACTAATTTCTGGGGTAATTATGAGTTTCAAAAAGGTATTATACAAGGTTTAGGAATAGGAGTAGGGATGAATTATGTAGACAAAAACTACACGGATTCTAGCAATACATATGAGTTGCCATCGTATACAACTATAGATGGAGCCCTTTATTATCAAGCAAAAAAAGTAAGAATAGGGTTGAATATCAATAATATTGCTGATGAGCTTTATTTTACAGATGCAATTTACTCAAATCAATTTTTTCCTGGTCAAGGCAGGAATTATAAAGTAAGTCTGTCGTATAAGTTTTAAATATATCTCATAAGGAGAATGCTCTCGTGCTAAATATCATGAGACATTCTCCTTTATATCTATAAAATATGAGGCTGTATAATTTTCAATTTATTTAGATATATGAAAAAAATTATTTCTTTACATCACTGGTTGGGTACCTTTTTTTGTGGGCTTTTCTTACTGTGGTTTTTATCGGGATTTGTGATGATGTATCAAGGATTCCCTTATCTGAGTCAGGCAGAAAGAATAGAGATGCTATCTGGGGGATCAAATAAAGAGTTATTATCTCCTAAAACTGTTTTTGAAAAAGATAGTATTAGTGAAATATTTCAACTTAGAATGAATCATGTTGTTAATCGACCTGTTTTTCATTTGATTACAAGCCAAGGCAAACTTATTTCTAGATATGCAGATAATGGGAAAAAGATAGTTTTAAACAAAGAGCTAGTACAAAAAATAGCAGCACAAAACATACAAACAACAAATAATGCTACGATCCAGAAACTAACAGAACTAGATCAGTGGATACCCAGGACCAAGTATTTACAGCATATGCCTATCTATAAAATTGAGTTTGAAGATAAGAATAACACTTTGGTTTATATCTCATCGATTACAGGAGAATTACTTGCTATAAACACCTATTCAGAAAGATTTTGGTCATGGGTAGGAGCGATCCCACATTGGATTTATTTTAGAGATATCAGGATTCATAATACACTATGGTCACAATTGATAAAATGGTTGGCCGCTCTAGGAACCATTATGGTTATTACAGGAATGGTTACTGGCTTAGTTAGATATAAAAAGAAGCCAAAAGCAAAATTTAAAAGATTTAAAAACAAATGGTATAACTATCATTATTATTTTGGGTTATTTTTTGGAGTATTTGTCTGTACCTGGATTTTTAGTGGGTGGATGAGTATGACTCCTTTTAATTGGACTCCTAGTACAGAATTAAGTAAAGAAGAAACCTTACTATGGCAAACGCACCCATATACCTTGAGTGATTTTGAGGAGGATAATTGGAGTAATTTTAAAAATCAAATCAAGAATCAGCATTTTAAAGAGATTTCTTTTACCCTTTTTCAAGGCAATGTGTATGCTCAGGTATTTATGGGGGATAACAGCTCTTTGTATAGTTTAAATAATTCTAATTCTAATTTAGAGATAGATACTTACCAAAAGGTTATAGCTTTGTTCTCACCAGAAAATAAGGTGGTAGAGAGTGTTTTACTCAAAGAATATGACAACTATTATTATAGCCGTCATAACGATAAAGAACTACCTGTACTTAGAGTATATACAGTAAATGATATAGCATATTATATTAATCCCAAAACGGCTCAGGTTGTGTACAAATGCGGGACCAAAAACAGGATTCAACGATGGATTTATCATGGCTTACACAGTTTCGATTTTTCTTTTCTGGCATGGAACAGGCCTTTATGGGATATCGTTGTAATTATATTGTTACTAGGTGGTACCATCCTTAGTTTTTCAGCAGTTGGATTAGGGGTTAAGTTTGTTAAAAGAAAAAACAGAAAAAGAAAAAAGAAACTTTCTTAATGTTAATTTATAGTTTATAAAGTTAAATTAGCTTTGTAATAACGGGTTTAGTTTCTTTTCAAACAATCACTTAAATTATGAATACAAAACAAATTGTACAAGGACAGTTAGATGCATACAATGCTGGAAATCTGGATAAATTTGTTTCCTACTTTTCTAATGATATTAAGGTTTATAAATTTCAGGAATCTACTCCTTATCTGACATGTATGGAGAAATTCAAAGCAGTATATAAAGATGTTTTTGATAGTTCACCAGAATTAAAAGCTATAATAGATACTCGAATTGTATTTGATAACAAAGTAATCGATCACGAAAAAGTGACTGGTAGAAAAGGTGCAGAATCCAGTGAGGTTATCGCAATTTATGAAATAGAAAATAAGCTGATAACCAAGGTTGTTTTTATTAAAAAACAGTAGATATAAGACAGATGTGTCAAGAACTGATATCAGAATGTATAAATCGTTTTAATACTAGAAAAAATGCTTGATTACCCTTGTGTAGATGTGGTTGCAGAGGTTTGACTATTTTTTTATGGCAACGATAATGATGGCATTTAAATAGCGTTCATTTTTTTTAAATACTTTTCGCATCGCAACTATTCTTTTACGAGCAGATGAATTTGTAAGGATGTTAAAAATTATTTTTAATGTTCTAAAAAAACCTTCATCATCAATTATTCTTTTGGGTTCTAATAAATGCATGGCATTGGTTTCTACACTTTTTATAGCAAAACCCTCTTTCTCTAATAAGGTTGACCATTCTTTGGCAGTAAGAGGTCTTGCATTTACTTTGATCACTTTGGCTAATTCTTTTTGAATTTGAGACTTAGTTTCCTCTTTAATACTATCAGGAGATAAGCCTAACTCATGAATCCCATATAAACCTCCTTTTTTCAAAATTCGGTAGGCTTCTCTAATGATCTCAGATTTTCTATGATCTGATTGCATAGTTAACATGGCTTCACCATATACTTTGTCTGAAGACTCATTTGCTAATGTAGAATCACTGGCATTTCCTACAATTATTTTTCTTCCTACACCGTTAATACTCTTTCTCAAAATAGAAGTTGCTTCCTCATTCAATTCTATTCCTGTATAGGTCTTTGGGTTATTTTTTAAGGCTATAGAAGCTGTAAAACCTAAGCCTGGAGCAAATTCTACAATGTTATCACTAGAATTTATTGTAAGGGTGTCAATCAATTTTAAGGTTAGTTTTTTCCCTCCTGGCCGAAGTACTTTTTTCCCCATTTTAGCTAGTATCCAATGGCCTTGTCTAGTGTCAATTGTTTTATTTCTCATACTAAAATCTTTAATGCTTGATATGTCTAAAACATTATTTATAATGATTCAAAATTAGAGAATAAAAGAAAGTAGTTTTATGATTTAAATCATATTAAAGTTTGTTTTTTGAAGTGAGTTCAATAGACATATTTAAGTTTATAGCTAGGATTCAGGTTGCCTTTTTGGTAAGTTTACTGTAGTGCTCTTTTTTTTAGGAACTATAATTTTTTGGATTCAATGTTCCAAAAGGTATTCTAAGTGTTGATATCAATTTAGTGGTAG
This sequence comes from Aquimarina sp. I32.4, assembly GCF_002924285.1. NCBI lineage: Bacteria > Pseudomonadati > Bacteroidota > Flavobacteriia > Flavobacteriales > Flavobacteriaceae > Aquimarina > Aquimarina sp. I32.4. The sequence continues at coordinate 30,881 of NZ_PGUB01000002.1, forward strand.
TTTACCATAAATTATTTTTTTTTGTTCTACTACCAATGGTGTGTAAAATGTTTTATAGTCAGGGTCATATACAAAACCTTTAACAGTAATGTCATTTTTTCGTAGGACCTTACCCAGAAGAAAGGTACTAAGTAAATGTTTTTTCTGTTTTTGAAGATGGTAAGATGCTAGACTTATTAATTTTGAAACAGTATTTTTCTGATTTTTATAATGGCTAGATATGCCATATTCTGGTTTTATTAAGGCTTTCTCGAGTGGAAAAGAAATTTTACGATCAGTAAATTTTAAAGTTTTTTTGTAAAATAAGTTTGTTACCTTGACTATAAATATTACTTCTTCGATTTCCTGATCTTTGATAAAATTAATAAGGTTTTCTTGGGTTTTTACATCCCAGTTAAAATTGGCCCCTAGGGCCATATAAAAAAATGCTCTACAATTAAAAGATTGGTTCAGAATACTTTCCATATGGTCCGAAGGGCAGATCAGAAACAAGCAGTTTCTTGATGTCAATTTTTTAAAATTCATGCGTTTTTTCCTAAGTTAAAAGGTAAGGATGAATGATGCAGATCGATGTTAAGGTTTCCACTCTTATCTTTAGAATACCCAAAAGTATATTCTACTTTTGTTTCTCCTCCTTTTGTATCAGTAAAAAAGTAATTCCCCATTGCCAAAGCACGATTCTCTTCTAGAATTAAAGAAACATTCTCAAACCTAACCTTGATCCATGGTTGAAGTGCAAATCCGTTATCTTCGCTATAATTGGTATTGCCTCCAATAAAATAAGAGATGGCCCCTTCTTTGGTAATTCTAAATTGCTGTATGGCTGTTTTGGTAGGTTTAAATAGTACTTCTTTAGTATCAAAATCATAAAGTTGGGTTACAAAATTTTGAGTAAAAGATTCACATTTTTCCCTTTCAGATGCTAATGCTCCAATATTTACTACTCCTTCTCCCCAGATTTTCTGAGCGTTTTCTACTTCTTGTTTTGTAATCATGATAATTTAATTTTAGTATTTAATATTTAATGTTCTTAATAATTTTAGTAATTATAAATTCATAGAGGCTTTTTGGCAATGTATTAAGGAGAATAAAAAGAGATATCAACCCCTATGACAATTGATAAGCCTGTACATTTTGTTGATTATAGTAATTAATACAATCATATTACATCAGAAAGAGGATATTGATTAGCTACCAGAAATACGTTTGTTGTCAGGTTTTGGGTATTAGAAATCTTTGTTCCTTATATACTTAAAAATTTATGTACACCTTGACTCAAATTGTTGATAGTTATCACAATTTGTAATCCTACTTTTTTATGCTATATGATTGTGTAAAAGCCTTGTTAAGAAGATAGAAAATCCCTTGATATGCTTACAGAATTAGATGACTATTGAGTAATAATAGCAGGTGTGTTTATAACTTAATATATAGGAGTTTCAAAATGAATAAAATTATATTATAAGTAAAGACACTATTTCTATAAAAGACAGTTACCCTAGTGATACGGGAGGGGGTTTGTTGTAAATATTTCTTGGGAGCGTTATACAATAGTGAGATGTGTCATACTCACAAAGTCTTTCTTTTTTTTGTAAAACCATCGTTGGTTTTTGTTCAGGTAGAACAAATGCTTGATCAAAAAAAGGAATGTCTTGTTGGGATGCTGCGATAATTTCACACAACTCACAATGTGGTGTCTCATCTTCTTCAGAAAAGTGTGAAAAGGCATGTAGATTAACTATCCTTAAGAATAGAAAAGTAGAAAGAAAAATAATTGAAATGGTAGTATTTCTAACTTTTAATCTCATTTGATAAAGATACTAATTAATCAATATTTTCTACTATACGACATTTAAAAGATTCTATTTTTTAGAAAACTTTAAGGAGCTGATTTTTATATTATATGTCAATGCAATTGTATACCAGAAATATATAATAAAAATATCGAATACTGAATATAGGTGTGCTTATGGTAAAATGATTAACGGTTAAAGGATAAACATAAAAACCTTTGTAGAGATGATTGAAATGAGATATTTATCCTAATCGATCATGAGTTTGGGTTTGTTACCCAGGGTTTGCAGTAACCTTTATTTTTTTTATTAGTTTACCAGTTTGTGCACTGATCACATAGCACCATGATTTGGCATGTTGTGTAACCTCTGGGTCTTGTGGCTCATCTATAAAGACTTTCCATACATAAGTCTTTTTTGCATCAGTTACCAAACTATCTCTGGTAATAGCAAATATAGAATCCCTCTTTCTTTTTAATCCTTCTGTAATCTTTAGAGCTTCTTTATAACAAATAGGGTATTTGTCTGCTTGCCTATAGTCAATAACTTTGGTGATATTACCGATACTATCGTAATAGGTTCTTTTATTGATCTTTACATCTCCTTTTAAATAAATAAAAGAAATGGATTTTATAGTACCATTAGGGTGATAATCTATCCACTTACCTATGTTTGTTTGTTTGTTTATTTGTTTGTTTGTTACTTCTCCATCTTTCCATTTAAAATATTCTTGATTAAAAGTTGCGTTATCTTTTATTATTATTGTGCCCTCACTCTTCGTCTCATTATTATAATATTTTTCTATGTCTAATCGCATTTCATCTTTAGTAATAATAAATATGGGATCATTCTCCTTACAAAAATTGTCATTGGTAGTAAACTGTTTGGTACTATTACAGGCAGTAATACATAATATACAGGTGGTTATAATTGTAATACAATATGTTTTCATTAGTTAGCGTATTTACTATTACGTAGTTTTTCCCATTGATAATAATGGGTTTGTTTTTTGATGCTACTATAATCCATATAGTTTTTGGTACTCTTTTTTGTAAAGGTATGTTTTTGCCCCCTATTTATTGTTTTGCCCTTTTTATCTTTTTCTATAAAGGTATGTGGTAGTCCTATAGCATGCAAGACCTCATGAGGGATTTCTACAGCAGATTGTATCTTTTCGTTTTTTATAAACATGGCAGAGACTCCACTTGCTGTTAAACTGATTCCATTAGAATAATCATAAGCATCATTATCATTAGGGGTTCTACACTTTAGGTTGGTAAGAAATAGAATAATCTCATTCGCAACATTAGTGATGCCTATGGTATCGGCTTTATAGAGATGATGAAGTTCTCTAAGAAATGTAATTTTATCAGCCTCAGTAAATTTGATACGGTCATCTTCTTGAAATGTGGTATCAAACTCAGCTAGAGATTGCTTGATATAGTTTCCTTTTTGATCTAGCTTACTTTTGGCAGTCAATGCTCTTAGTTTATGGATATCCAGTATATCTGCTTCCTTATTAACAATATCTAAGTCAATTAAGGCAGGGATTAGGGCTTTTTTTAGATAATTTTCTAGTTTTTGTTTTGTGATTTTTCTTTGCAATGCTTTTGTATCTTCTTTTTCTCCCTCAATCTCCACAAACACCCATCTTAGTTGTATAGATTTGGGTTTAGGGTGATATATCTCTAGCATGCCTGCGGGGTTGTTATCTGCGGTAATCTTGATCTGTGAGAGATCAGTAGCATTATTGAGGCAACGTATGGTTACCTCTTTGGCATCTATAATATCGGTAGGGTGTATATCAAAATCAGGATGGGGTTCTATCTGCACAGTGCTGTATTCGTTTCTACTACGGGTGGTATGATCTAGTTGCAGGGTAATGGTCTGGTCTTTTCTCATACTAAGAATAGGTACAGCATAATCCTCACTATCTACCTCGATACGGGTATAGGCATTGTGGTAGTTGGTTTTGTCTGAGGTACAGTTGCGTTCTAGTGATTTGCTCCACTCATCCCAACCATAAACTCCTTTGTTAAGTTTGTCTTTGTTGGGTTTAAAGACGGTTTTCCATTTTTTTATAAGTTCTTCCTCCTCCTCTTGGGCTATAGGTTGGTTTGTAGAGGTAGCGTCATTTTCTCGCCACCATTTAGAGAGTACTTGTTCGCCATTGCGTATTACAACGGGGGTAGAGATTAGCAGAATATAGACAGGCCCATCTATAGTATATCCTATATTTTTTAGCCCTACACAAAAAGCCCCTTGAAACTCTAGTGTTTTAAACATCTTATTTCCCTCAAAGGATTTTTCTTCTATTGTACATCCTTTTCTCATATTGGGGGCTAATGCCCACTTATCAAACAGGTAGGTCCATCTGCCTATATCGGGTACTACTATTTGGTAGAATCCTCCTTGTGGTGCAGTAGCAGGCAAACCATTCCAATCGGTTTGTTGTTGTACTACTTCTGTATACGACAGCACAGGAATACTATACCCATCGATATAGAGTTTTACATTACTTCGCATGTTATGACTTTAGATTTTAATGAGTTATGTGTGTTTAAATTTTATAATGAGGTAAATATAACACAAGCAGAATTACTTTGCTTATAGATATTTATATAATTGTTATGGTTTTACCACAAATTTTACTTTGTAATCGATTGTTTAGTAGGGCTTTGTGATATGCTTAATTGAACACTACCCAACAATAAGTGGTTTTACCCCTTGCTGAGCCCCTTTGAGGTATCCTCCAGAAGGTTCGAAGGGTCATCAAGGTAGTTCTAGGTACCTATATAGGTAGCTCGAAGCGTGGTTGAGGTGATTCGAACCACCTATATAGGTGGTTCGAGTTGATAATTTATCAACTCAAAGGGTCAGGATATCAGATTGAGTCGATAATGTATCAGCTCAAAGGGTTAGAAGATCAACTCGATTTGATAATGTATCGGCTCAAAGGATCAACTTATCAAATCGAAGCGATACTTTATCAGCTCGAACCACCTCGGGATCAGCTCGAACCCTCCCGATAAGGGGGTACCCCCTTATCGGGAGGGGGTGTGAAATTTGATGTTTTTATATTTACTAACAAGTGAGACCTTTATACTAGTAGGTGGAATTGAAATAGTATTACCTCTCAAAAAAAATTAAAACGTATTATCTACTTGGTGTTGTTTTAGATATAAGGTAACTCCCATTTCTTTGGCTTCTTTTTTAAATACTCCAGGAGTTTTCTCAAAATGTTTTTTAAAACATTTTGAGAAATATTTAGGATCATTAAATCCTGTCATAAAAGAAGCCTCGGATATATTATATCCATATTGGGTAATCAAAATAGCTGCCTTTTTTAATCGGAGCAAACGTACAAAATCTACTAGGCTATGTCCTGTAAGAGCTTGGCATTTGCGATATAAACTAGAGTACCCCATATGTAAGGATTCTGCCAACTCTTCCATCTTAAAATCAGCATCACCCAATCTAGCGTTTATATGCGTCATAAGATTTTCTAGAAAAATCTCATCCAAAGATTTTTCTACAATTACCTTGGGACGGCTTATGATCTCTTTTCTATATTTTGAAATGATATGTTCTCTTGATAACAAGATATTTTTTACTTTTAGTAATAGCTCATTGGTATTAAAAGGTTTATTGATGTATTCTATTGCTCCCGATTTTAATCCAGAAATTTTGGCATTGGTAGAGTTTTTTGCCGTGAGTAAAACAACAGGAATATGCATGACCATAGGATCTTTTTGGATTTTTTTGCACATTTGGATTCCATCTAGCTTTGGCATCATAATATCGCTGAGAATAAGGTCAGGAATATTGGTTTTGGCATAGTAATACCCTTCTTCGCCATTTTCTGCCAGAATAATATTATAGTCATTACACAAAAGTTCTTTTAATAAAGATTGCAAATCATAATTATCTTCTACAACAAGAATAGTTTGCTTTGAGTAGTCTACCTTTTCTTTATTATCAGACGTTTGCTCTTCTATAGTGGTGTGAGTAGTAACCTCTTCTGTCTCGTGTATTGTAATTCTTTCTGAATCACTATATGCATCTTCTGTAATAGGGAATTTGATGGTAAATGTCGTACCCTCTGTAGGATTAGAGTCAACCTTGATTTTACCTTTATGCAGGCTCATTAATTCTTTGGTGAGTGCTAATCCTATACCAGTACCTTTGTTTTTTTTACCAATATCAGATTGGTAGAATAACTTAAAAATATGTTTCAATTCTTTATCAGGAATTCCTGGCCCAGAATCTATCACAGATAGTTTTATTTTTTTCTTATTATTAACTGGTACAATGTTTAAAAAGATATTACCCTCTTTGGGAGTAAACTTAAAAGCATTAGAAAGTAAGTTATATATCACATGCTCTAATTTCTCTTTATCATACCATGCCATTGGTAAATTTTTGGGGCAATTGATGACAAAATCAATTTTTCTTTTTCTTGCCAGTTCCTTAAATGATAATGAAATGGTATGTATATCTTTATGCAAATCATTTTTGGTAACTGTAAGTCTTAGCGTTTCTAATTCTTTATTTCTTACCAATGTTAATTCTTGTGCAATTCTAGAAAGGCGTTTAGTATTGTATGCTATAATATTCAAGCGTTGTTTTAATAATAGGTTGCCGTTTTTCTCTGCCTTTTTTAGCATGTCATCTATGGGGCCTAAAACTAGGGTAAGAGGAGTTTGAATCTCATGTGACATTTTTGCAAAGAAATTCATTTTTAAATCATGTAATTCATTTTCTTTTTTATGATTGATTTTCTCTAGAAACAATTTCTTTTTCAGTACATACCACCTTCTTACCCCGTATGCCATAAGTACGAGTATGGCTAAATAGAAAATATATGCCAGAGGAGTGTTCCATAGTGGTTGGTGTATTTGAATAGCAATACTTTTTTGTGGTAGGTTCCAGACTCCTTTTTTTGTGCCTGTTTTTACCTCAAATGTATATTTTCCAGGAGGGATATTTGTATACGTAGCCAAGCGTTCGGATTGACTGGTAATCCAATCTTCATCAAACCCCTTAAGTCGATATGCATAATAATAACTAGGGTTTAGTATATTATCGATAGCATAAAACCTAAAGGAGAAATAGGATTGATCATGCTCTAATTCTAGAGAGTTAACATCAGATATCTCAGTCTTTACCATAGATGGTAATAAGGAATATACAGGTTGATTTAGTATCTCTACACTATTGATATACAATCGGGGATCGGCAACCTTTTCTCTCATTTTTTTGGGATCAAAACTATTGATCCCTTTGACTCCTCCAAAATATAAATGCCCTTGTGTATCGTTAAATTTACTTCTGGCTAGAAACATATTATCTTGAAAACCATCTGTATCATAATAGGTTTTTACAGACTTGTTTTTAATATCCAGATGGTTGATACCATTATTTTTAGAACTAAGCCATAAACCACCTTCATTATCTTTGAGGATAGCATGAAATATTTTTTCTTTGATAGACGCTATATCCTCAAATGTAGTATAGGTCGTATTACTGATATCAAATTTCAATAGTTTTCCGAGTCCATTAATTAGCCAGATTTCCCCCATGTCACCAAGAACCATCGATCTAACAGCATGAATTTCACCTTTTAAATTTTTATTTTTCTGTGAATGATCAATAAATGTAGAAAGACCTATATTGGTAGTGTTTTCATCAAATTGAAACAACCCTCCGTTATACTGTCCTAGCCAAATTAGACCCGTATTGTCCTCAAGAATACTCTCTGTATTACTTCCTTTTAATCCATTAACATTATGATCAAAAATGGCAATAGGCTTTAAATCTGGAGTGTATAAATTGATTGATAGGTTTGATCCCACCCAAATACGTCCTTTAGAATCACAAAAAACAGTACGTACATCTTTGGCTTCTTGTTGATTAGAATTATACACGTTTACTTTTTGAAAAGTATGATTGACTGTACTATAACGCCACAAACCATTTTTATAAGTTCCAAACCAAATATTTGATTGGTTATCCTCTGTAATAGATTGAATGTAAAATCCTTTATTTAATGGTAAATCATTAAAATATTGTGTTTCATGCGTGGTTCCATCACTATTATAAGTTATACTCGTTAATCCAGAGCCATCTGTTCCTACCCACAATACACCTTTAGAGCTTTTGAAAATGCTCAATACTCTAAGCGGTGTATTGTTTTCTGAACCTTCATGATATTTGATATCATTATTACTATTAGGAAGAATATTAAGTCCCCCATAATTAGTAGTTATCCATATATTACTATGATTATCTTCATTTACATTCACGATAGTATTACTGCTTAAAGAAAACTCATTAGAATACTGCCGTGTAAACAAATCGATCTCACCAGTAATACTATTTATTTTGTATAACCCACCACCATCAGTTCCTCCCCATATATATCCATCCTTACTGCAAAACAAGGTAAGAAACATTTCTTTATTAATATTAAACCGTTCTTGCTCAAAAAAAGAATCTTGAATAAACCGTTCTTGTATGGGATCATAAACAAACAACCCGTATGTTTCTGTACCTATCCAAAGTTTATTATTGTTATCTGTAGTAAGAATAATACTCCCAGGGTAATTAGAAAATGCACCTATTAGTTCGGTTGTCTGTCCTGATATTAGTGAATACTTATAGATAGCGCCTTTACTAGTACTCATATATATATCAGAGGAATTTATAACCTCTATATCCGTAATGTTTTTGATATTAGGTGCTATATCTGAGATAGTAGTAATGTAATGTAGTTTGGAGTTGGTGTATCTGTATATACTTCCCTGTTTAGAGCTTAACCAAACATTATTCTCCTTTACAACAATAGAATTTATAATTTCATTTTCTGGCAACCAAGGAGTCATATCCTCAAACTGCTCAGAACTTGATGTATATTTTGATAACAAACCAGACTGTGATGTGATCCAGATATTCTTATCATGATCAACAAATAGATTGTTTATAAAATCATCATGTTCAATATCAGGAAAAATGACTCTGTCATTAATCAATTTATAGTCATACCCATTATATACTAATACTCCATTATCACATAATATCCATATAGTACCCAATGAATCCTGAATTGTTTTGGAAGGAAGAACAAACCTATTATCGTTGACAGGCGATAAATGCTTGAAATTTGTATGATTTTGACTATATGAAAAAGCAAAACACCCTATGAAGATGCTCAATAAATAAAAGTTCTTTGATCTGAACATAAAAATGACTTTTTTTAATTGGTAAGCCTTCTTTTTGAACTACATCGATTCATTTGTATATCACTTATTTACTATAATATCAATGATGAACGATGTAAACAAAATAAGAATATATATTCTTTGATAAAGATTTTAACAGAGAAGATAAATTATTGTGTGAAATAATGTTAAAGATATTAATAAATTTTACAAAAAAAAGAGGCTATAGATTGGAAAGCGATGTAATGTAGTAGTCTAATTCGTCAAAAAGGGGGACAAAATAAGCATTGATAGATTCAAATATCAAATAACCCTCCTAATTGCTCAAAATATCATCTTTTTAACAAAATGTAACCATCATATTTGAATTCCAGTAGTTTAATATTAAAAGAACATACATGAATTCCAGACGAAATTTTGTTAAAAAAACAGCTCTTGCCAGCGCAGGAGTATCTCTACTTTCTAATTTATCTTTTGGTGGGATAATGAACTCCACAGATGAGAAGCTTAAACTTGCTTTTATAGGAGTTGGATTAAGAGGAATGAATCATTTTAACAATGCTATCAATAGAAAAGATGTTGATATAACAGCTGTTTGTGATATCGACCCTGAGCGAATCAAGATAGCATTAAAAAAAATAGAAGAAGCTGGTTTCTCTAAACCAAAGGTATTTGGGAAAAGTGATTACGATTATAAAAACTTACTCGCATTAGACGATGTAGATGCGGTCATCATATCCACCCCATGGTTATGGCATACCAAAATGGCTGTAGATACAATGAAAGCAGGTAAATATACTGGTCTAGAAGTATCTGCTGCCAATACAATAGAAGAATGCTGGGATTTGGTAAATACGCATGAAGCCACTGGCTCTCATTTGATGATCCTAGAAAATGTAAACTACCGCAGAGATATACTTGCTGTTTTGAATATGGTAAAGCAAAATGTATTTGGCGAACTAGTACATTTTAGGTGTGGTTATCAGCATGATCTTCGTTTTGTAAAATTAAACGATGGCAAAACAGCCTATGGTAAAGGTGTAGAGTTTGGAGAAAAAGGAATCTCAGAATCCAAATGGAGAACACAGCATTCTGTTTTAAGGAACGGAGATGTATATCCTACTCACGGTGTCGGCCCTGTTGCCACGATGTGTGATATAAACAGAGGAAATCGTTTTGTATCGTTAAGCTCAAATGCCTCCAAATCTATAGGACTGCACAACTATATAGTAAAACACGGGGGCAAAGAACATCCAAATGCAAAAGTAAAATTCAAGCAAGGAGATGTCATTACTACTACTATAGAAACCGCCAAAGGGGAGACCATTATTGTAACGCATGATTGTAATTTACCCAGACCTTACTCATTAGGATTTAGAGTGCAAGGAGCCAATGGATTGTGGGAGGTAGATGGAAACCGGATGTATATAGAAGGACAATCAAAACCACATCAATGGGATGCTGCTGATGAGTGGCTGAAAAAATATGACCATCCTTTATGGCAAAAATATGGAGATTTTGCTATGGGTGCAGGGCACGGAGGAATGGATTTCTTTGTCCTCAATGCATTTGTAGAAGCAGCAAAAGAAAATATAGCTCCGCCTCTTGATGTGTATGATGCTGCCGCATGGAGCGCAATTACCCCTCTTTCTGAACTATCCATCGAAAACAATGGAGAACCACAGGACTTTCCTGATTTCACCAGAGGTATGTGGGTAAAACGTACCCCTCATAACTGGGTGAATAATAAGTACTAAATAACTAAATCACATTACTATATGGAAAAACTAAGGACCCTTTTATTGATCTTTATGTGTACAATTACTAGTAGCATAATAGCTCAAAAGAAAACAATAACAGGAACTGTCTATGACAAATCCGATATGCCTATCGTTGGAGCTTCCATCATAATTAAAGGTACAACTGAAGGAGTTACTTCAGATTTTGATGGAAACTATACCATAGAAGCAAGTAAAGCAGATATTCTTGAAATATCATACATGGGATATCTTACCCAAGAAATAAGTGTTACCAGTCAAACAAAAATAAATGCTGTATTACAAGAAGATATAAGCATGTTAGACGAAATCATTGTAGTAGCTTATGGGACACAAAAGAAAGAAACCATTACTTCGTCAATAGTAAATATTAAATCAGAAGAACTAAAAGACATAACTACTCCCGATGTAACGACAATGTTACAGGGGAAAGTCGCAGGAGTACGTTTGGGAGCATCTAGCGGTAGCCCAGGTTCGATACCTAATATATTAATACGAGGAGCTTCATCTTTGGGAGGTAGCATAACTCCTTTATGGGTGGTCGATGGTGTTATACAACCCAGCGTACCCATAGTAAACCCAAATGATGTACAATCTATATCGATACTCAAAGATGCCTCTGCAACATCACTATATGGATCTCGGGGAGCAAATGGTGTTGTTATAGTGACTACAAAACGAGGAACTTCTGGTAAATCAGAAATAACAATAAGTTCTAAAGCCGCTATAAATACCTTTAATACAGGGAAATTTGAGGTGATGAATTCTCAACAACTATATGAATATCATACTCAATTTGGAAATTCTCAAGATTGGTTTACCCCAGAATTGTTAAACAGAGATTATGACTGGTTAGGTAATGGAACTCAAGATGGTTTTGTAAAAGATGTAAATGTATCATTTACCTCAGGAACAGAAAAACTAAACCTCTATATCAATGGGGGGTATTATAATGAAACAGGAACGTTAAAAGGTAATGAACTAGATAGGTATACCTATCGTATGAATCTGGATTATGATATTACAAAACGCTTAAAATTGAGCCCTAAATTATCGTTTAGTTTTGATAATAGAGATAGAATTGCTCAAGCTCCTCTATATCAACTATATCTTAATTTACCATGGGATAATCCATATAATGCAGAAGGACAACTAATCAATGCAGAAGAAGATTCTGATTGGTTGGGTAGAGATGAAGTTAATTACTTATATGATCAACAATGGAATTACTCATCAGAAGATGTATTTAATTTAAGTTCTAACTTTGATTTTGAATATGAGATTGTACCTAACCTATTATTTAGATCTGTAAACAACTTTACCTATTACCGTTTTAAATCAAAAGAATATATAGATCCTAGGTCAATAGCAGGAGAAGCTACTAAAGGAAATATCACTGATATTTTACACGAACGATTCACCAAATTAACTACACAAACACTACAGTATTCTAAAACATTCGACGAGCATGCTGTAGTAGCACTGGCAGGATATGAGTATAACGATTATGATTTTGAAGAAGTAGAAGTGACAGGTAATGGTATTATCGCAGGTACAGAAGTATTAAATGTTGCCAGTGAAGCTGGTGATATTGTTGGTAGTAAGAGTGACTATGCTTTGCAATCATTCTTTCTTGCAGCTGATTATGGATATAGTGACCGATATTTTCTAAAAGCATCTGTGCGTAGAGATGGTGCATCCAATTTTGGGTTAGATAATCAATATGGTAATTTCTTTGCTCTAGGTGCAGGGTGGAATATTCATAATGAAGCTTTCTTTAATAGTTCTGCCTTCAATGAACTTAAATTACGAGTGAGTTATGGATCTGTAGGAAATAGACCATCATCGTTATATCCTTATCAAGGAACTTATCGATTGGATACTCATTATACAGGAACCCCTGGAGCTATCCTAAATCAATTAGGAAATCCTGATCTAAGCTGGGAAAAAACCTATGAAACCAATATTGCACTAGACACAAGGCTATTCAATAGAGTAAGTGCAACATTTGAGTATTATAATAAGGATACTTCTGACCTATTGTACTTTGTGAATTTACCAGATGTAACAGGGTATAGTGGATTTTGGGAGAATGTAGGAGGACTTACTAATAAAGGTTTTGAGGCCTCAGTCTCTATAGATGTCATAAAAAGTAGAAACTTTGACTGGGATCTTGGATTTAATATTGGAGTAAATAGAAATGAGATTACAGAGTTATTTGATGGGCAAACAGAAATCCCTAGAGGCTCTAAAATTTTTAAAGTAGGAGAAGATTCTAATGCATGGTATATAAGAAAATGGCTTGGCGTTGACCCCGATAATGGAGACCCGCTTTGGGAAGTAGTAGACCCCGATACAGGAGCACGCACAGAAACCAATAATTGGAACGAAGCAACCCTGCAAGTAGTGGATACATCATCACCAGATTTTACAGGAGGCTTCGATTCTAGACTGAGCTACAAAAATGTATCGCTTTCTGCTAATTTTAATTTTACCAAAGGAGGAAAAATTTATAATAGCGCCAGAGAACTATTTGACTCAGATGGATTCTACTCCACCTTTAATCAACAAGTTCTTATAAATGATTGGAACCGATGGGAAAAACCAGGAGACATAGCTACGCATCCATTGGCTATAGAAGGAGGTAATAACAATTCAAACAAGCGCTCCTCTCGTTATTTGGAAGACGCAAGTTACCTGAGAATGGCAAATGTTACCTTATCATACAACTTACCACAAGATGTACTCAAAAAAATAGGTATAAGCAACCTTAATATATATGTCTCAGGAGATAATTTATTGACATTCACAAACTATAGTGGCGTAGATCCAGCAGTTACAGGTAACCCCAATGACCGTACAAATATTGGTTTATCAGGAAACCCAGGAATAACATATCCAATACCAAAACGATATGTGTTGGGTGTCAATTTATCATTTTAAAAATATTATAAAACTAATAGTATGAAAAAATTAATAATACTACTGCCAGTTTTTGCATTGATACTTCACTCTTGTGATTTGGAAACAAATCCATATGAGGAGATTTCTGTAGAAGAACTGTTTTCTGATCCAGAATCAATAGAAACAGCTACAATTGGTAATTATGCATTGCTAAAAGGAGATAAAGGTTTTGATGGTTGGGTAGATGATCTGCATAGAATATCAGAGTATGGAGGAGATAACATCAGCCTTAGCGGGGGGACAACCGATCATTTGTTCTTTTTATACAATTACCAATCTATAAAAACGAATTCTCGAGTAGAACGATTTTGGCGTAATTCATATAAAATAGTAGTAGGTTGTAATATAATTATAGAAAAAATTATAGAAGGAGAATCTGTTGAAACTGACCAATTATTGGGCGAAAATTATTATTTAAGAGCCCTTACCTATTTCCAAATGGGTAATGTATTTGGTAGACCATATAATCAAGGAGCTTCTGGATTATCGGTTCCTCTAAAACTTACATCTGATATAGAAGACAGGCCAGATAGAAACACTATTGAAGAGGTGTATGCACAAGTTATCAAGGATTTAGAAAAAGCAGCATCTTTAATGACAGTAAATAAAGGGGCTTCTTTTGCCTCAAAGGAGGCAGCAGAAGCACTGTTGTCTAGAGTATATTTGTATAAAGAGGATAATATAAGAGCAGAAGAATATGCAAATAAGGTGATTCAATCAGGGAACTATTCATTGCTACCAACAAGTCAATTTTCTAAAATGAATACTTTGAGACCAGATCAGAATGACGAAGCTATTTTTGCAGTAACATTAACTTCTGCATCTGATCTTTTGGGCAATTTTGATGACTGGTACACCATAGGATCTTTTTATGCCACTGTAGATGGTAATGGGTGGGGAGAGATGTATGCTTCTAGAAGTTATTTGGAACTCATTGATAAAAATCCTGAAGATGCAAGGAAAGAATTTATAGAACCTCAATATGAAGAGGATGATAACGAAGAGAAAATACCTGCGGTTTATTGGGTAAATGATGAATATACCTATGAGTTTAGAAATACAACTGAAAGCGGAGGAATAGTTACTTTTGAAGAAGATGGAACCACATATACAGTAGCTTCTGAAATGGTAGATGGTAAAACTGTATATTATTTTAATGGCCCTGATGGAAGGCAAGATGTTACCAAAGGGTTTGATCTCAAAAAGCGTAATGGACATCCAAAATTCTATATCCTCAAAGCTTCATTACAAGAAGATGATATACATATGTGGTCCCCTATGGTTTCTCGCCTATCTGAAATGTATCTGAATATTGCAGAATCACAAGCAAAGAGAGGAATGGATCAATTAGCACTAGATAATGTAAATATTATTAGAGAAAGAGCAGGTATTCCTACCTATGCATTGGCAGATATTCCCGCAGGAAAAACAATATTAGATATCGTTCTAGAAGAACGAAGATTAGAATTTGCTTATGAAGGACATAGAAAATATGATGTATATAGAAATGGCCGTACTATGGATAGAAAATATCCAGGAACACATTTAAACGGTACGAATGCTTTTCTAGAAATCCCTGCTACGCATCTCAGAATTGTAGAATACATTCCAGAACAACAGATTATTTTACAACCCTCGCTGATTCAAAATGATTAACATTTAATAACATAGGTTCCTTTTTTAGGAACCTATGTTATCTTTATCTATACCAAGACTATGCTAATTAACCCCTACAAAATCTGTATTACACTTTTATTAGTATTCTTTTTGTGTTCTTGTGAGAATGCTGTAGATAAGCTCTCGTCAGAAAAGTTATTTACCAAAGTTCCCACAGAAATAACAGGAGTAACTTTTCAAAATAAGATATTAGAATCAGAACAATTACATTATTATAAATATCTGTATATCTATATCGGAGGTGGGGTAGCCGCCGCAGATTTTAATAATGATGGGTTAAAGGACCTCTTCTTTACCTCTAATATCTATCATAATAAACTTTTTTTAAACAAAGGAAACTTTAAGTTTGAAGATATTACCCTAGCATCAGGAATAGAAAAAAGAGCAGGTTTTGATACAGGAGTATCTGTTGTTGATATTAATAATGATGGGTTTCTAGATATATATATTAATAGAGCTGGTTGGTATCAAGGAGATCAGAAATTAGCAAATATGTTATACATCAATAATGGAGATCTTACATTTACAGAACAAGCAGAAGACTATGGTTTGGCAGACACCAATAGATCAATAGCGTCAACATTTTTTGATTATGATAAAGATGGAGATTTAGATGTTTATATAGCAAATGCCCCTGCCGATTTTGATTTATCTGGTAAAATACTGGATATAAAAGAGATTCAGAAAAGTAAACACACACAAACATTCAGAAGCAGTGACCGATTGTATAACAATGATGGAAAAGGAAACTTTACAGATGTTTCTATACAAGCAGGCATATTACCTGATCTGGGGTTTGGACTGAATGCTCAGGTAGGGGATCTTAATCATGATGGTTGGCCAGATATTTATGTGTCTAATGATTTTATTAGCCCTGATTTTGCGTATATCAATAATAAAAACGGGACTTTTTCAGAACAAAGAAATACACTCTTTAAGCATATTTCCTATTACAGCATGGGAAGCGATATTGGTGATATCAATAATGATGGGTTTAATGATTTGATGGTATTGGATATGAGCCCAGAAGACCATATTCGATCAAAAACAACCATGTCTATGATGTCTATTGATCGATTTAATCAAATGACTCAAAAAGATCATCACCATCAATACATGCATAATGTAATGCAACTTAATAATGGAAACAACACTTTTAGTGAAATAGCGCATTTGTCTGGCCTTGCTCAAACAGATTGGAGCTGGTCTGTACTTTTTGCCGATTTTGATCTAGATGGTCTAAATGATATTTATGTTACCAACGGTATTTATAGAGATGTTGTTGATCGAGATATGAATATCGAGATTAATAATACGATAGATCAGAAAAAAAATAATCTGAAAGAAAAAGATTTCCATGAATTTACTCAGAAATTACCCCAACAGAAATTAACGAATTACTTGTTTAAGAATAAAGGAAATCTTCAATTTGAGAATACAACTACAGATTGGTCAGATCAACAACCAACCTTTTCAAACGGAGCCGTATATGTAGATTTAGATAATGATGGGGATTTGGATATTGTAACCAATAATCTAGATGAAGATGCGACTATATTAAGAAATAATGCAAGAGAAATTGGGCAGCATAACTTTTTACAAATAGATTTTAAAGGATCAAAAGGAAATAGGTTTGGTGTAGGAGCAATAGTAAAAATCCATCAGGATAATGGTACAGTACAAACCAGGCAACTTATAAATGCAAGAGGCTACCTTTCTTCTATGTCAAATACATTACATTTTGGGTTAGGAAAAGAAACTATAATTCCCAAAATAGAAATCATTTGGCCCGATGGTAATACCCAATCTTTGACCAATATAAAAACAAATCAATTACTACATATTGATTATGCAAAAAGCATAGAGAAATCAGATCAAAATACAGATAAAGAAGTGAATAAAATGTTTACTCAAAAGACGTTTGATTTTAAACATAAAGAAACTTCTTTTAATGATTTTGATAAACAATTATTATTACCCCAGAAACTATCCCAGACAGGTCCTGCAATAGCAAAGGCTGATCTTAACAATGATGGTTATGAAGATTTTTTTATAGGAGGAGCACATAATCAGGCAGCGCAATTAATTATTGTTTCAAAAGACGGTAGTTATGGTATGGTGCCTGTTCGGGATTTTATCAAAGACAGTATTTATGAGGATGTAGGAGCTTGTTTTTTTGATGCAGATAATGATGGCGATAAAGATTTGTATGTAGTAAGTGGGAGCTATGAGTTTGATGCTGATTCTCCACTGTTACAAGACAGATTATATATAAATAAAGGAAACTTTACCTTTAGCCGATCACCATCAATGCTGCCCATTATGCATACCTCAGGGTCGGTGGTAAAGGCTTCAGACTTTGATAATGATGGGGATATTGATCTATTTATAGGAGGACGTATCATACCAGGGAAATATCCGTACCCCCCATCAAGTCATATATTACTTAATGAAAATAACCAATTTGTAGACAAAACAGATGATTTGGCACCCGAAATAAAAAAGATTGGTATGGTTACCAGTGCGCAATGGAGTGATATCGATAATGATAATGACCCTGATCTTATCGTTACAGGAGAATGGATGGGAATCGAGGTTTTTATTAATAACAATGGAGTACTTGCAAAAAAAGAAACATATAATGAGTTAGCCTCTGTAAAAGGTTGGTGGAATAAGATTCTAATAGCCGATATTGATAATGATGGTGATAAGGATATAATAGCGGGAAATCTGGGGGCAAACTACAAGCATAAAGCGTCTGTTGAAAAACCCTTTCATGTTTATACAAATGATTTTGATAATAACGGAACAGAAGATATCATATTGGCAAAGTATTATAAAAACAAACAAGTTCCTGTACGAGGAAAACATTGTACAGCACAGCAATTACCATATCTAAAAGAAAGAATAAAAACATATAGTGATTTTGCTACCAGTGATATTCAGCAAATTATAGGAGAAAAATTTACTTCTGCAATCCACTACCAAGCTACCGAGTTTAGATCTGGGATTTTTATAAATACTAATAATAGTTTTGATTTTAAACCATTTCCTATAGAAGCGCAAATGAATCCTATTAATAGTATTCTTTATGAAGATTTTGATAATGATAAGATTAAAGATTTACTCATGGCAGGAAATAATTACCATGCTGAGGTAGAAACAACTCGATCAGATGCGGGCATCGGAATCTATCTAAAAGGAAAAGAAAATAAAATGTTCCAACCTCAAAAGAATAATGAAATAGGATTTTATGCAGATAAAGATGTTAGAAATATGGTAGTACTAGATGCTGCCAAAAAGAAAGTAGTCATTGTAGTCAATAATAATGATACCCCCCAATTATATACAGTAAATAATTAACTCATCATGGTAAAAAAAATAAAATATTATAAAAGATCAGTTTATGTGTTTTTAGTAATTAGTATTTGTTTATCTGCTTGCAATGCCGATAAAAAGAATAGAGATTCAGAAATTGATAACAAGTTAGATCTATCTATAGCCATTCCTTCTGGGGGTAATAGTTGGGTTATTAATAACACACAACAAGATGCGGTTCTTGTTCAGGACTCAGGGATTCATGACTGGGCATCTTTTGATGATGTAATTCGTACCTATTTTCAAACAAAATCTACGGGCGAATTACATCTTGGACTAACCATTAAATCAGAAGAAGGTCCCGCAACTATTCGTGTAACTGTAGGAGACATAACCAAAGATGTGACTATCACTAATACAGAGTATCAAAATATAGATATAGGGATATTTAATATCACTACCGCGGGATATAATTATATAGAAATCCAAGGGCTTAAAAAAACGGGAAGATATATAGGTGATATCAATGAAGTTCTTATTGGGGGGACAGCTACTACCAAAGGAGTTTCCTTTGTCCCTAATGATTTTAGTTTTTATTTTGGTAGAAGAGGTCCCTCTGTTCATCTCAACTATACATTACCTGAGGGTAAAGATATAATCTATTTTTACAACGAAATTACTGTACCACAAGAGGAGGATGTGATAGGTTCATTTTTTATGGCCAATGGTTTTGGTGAAGGATATTTTGGAATGCAGGTAAACTCAGATACAGAAAGAAGGATATTATTTTCTGTATGGAGCCCTTTTGTTACTGATGATCCTAGTACAATTCCTGATGATCAGAAAATAATTCTTTTGGGAAAAGGAGAAGGAGTAACAGCTGGTAATTTTGGAGGAGAAGGCTCTGGTGGACAGAGTTATAAAGTATTTGATTGGAAAGCAGGAAACACTTATAAGTTTCTACTGAAAGGAGAACCTTCAACTAATAATTCAACAGATTATACAGCATATTTTTATGCCCCAGAAGACAATGATTGGAAACTAATTGCCAGTTTCAAAAGACCCAATACAACAACATATTTAAAAAGGTTTCATTCATTTTTAGAAAATTTCAACCCTCATACAGGAAATATCTCAAGAAAAGGAACCTATGCAAATCAATGGGTGTATGATACTACGGGTAAATGGCATGAGATTACCAATGCCAAATTTACGGCAGATAACACTGCTAGAGATAATGCCAGATTGGATTATAAAGGAGGTGTAGAGGGCAATGCATTTTTTATGAAAAACTGTGGGTTCTTTAATGAGAATACAACCATAAACTCAGAATTCTCACGAAACCCCAATGGTATAATACCTACTATAGATTTATCAGTATTACCAAAAGTGAAATCAAAATAAAAACCAAATAAGAAGATATAAAAACACTAAGTCAGAGTACTGTAATTTGAGTTAAATAATGTTCTGACGTAGTAATCAAATTTAACGAAGTATAAAATTTAATACTGTTTTTTTTGAATTAGCTGAATTTAAAGTCTTTGATGATTATAAAAACATTCAAAGGCTTTTTATTCGGTTAGTTGCACTAAACTAACTGTATATAGTATAAAACAATATGATTTTGGCCAAAGTTGACAAAAAAAGAAAATTAACTTCATTGGCTCCAGGAAGAATCTGTCTTTTTGGAGACCATCAGGATTATTTAGAACTACCTGTAATTGCTTGCGCAATAAACAGGCATATTAAATTGAAGGCAGTAGAAAATGAAGAGCAAAAGTTCATTATCACAATGCCAGATATTCATTCTACAAGAACTATTTCTATTGATCAACAAGTAGATCATATAAAACAAGGAGATCATTTACTAGTAGCTCTCAAAGTATTGAAGAGATATGGTTGTACACCAGATACGGGATATGATATTACTATTTCTGGTAATCTACCAATAAATGCAGGGGTTTCTAGTTCTTCTGCAGTACTGGTGTCGTGGGTTCAGTTTTTACTAAAAGCTTTTGGATCATCACACAAAATTACACCAGAGTTGATCTCACAGATAGCATATGAAATAGAGGTTTTAGAACATAAAAATCCAGGAGGTAAGATGGATCAATACAGTATTGGTTTGGGGACTATTATGTATCTAGAAACAGGAAAAAATAGTACTTATCAGTTATTTGATCATCCATTATCACGGTTGATAATAGGAGAATCAGGTATTCCAAAAGAAACCATAGGTGTCTTGAGCGAATTAAAAGAAAATACTCGAGAAGCTATTAATATAGTAACAAAAGCAAAGAACTTTGATATAAAAAAAGCTGTAAAAGAAGATGTAAAGGCGTTGTTGCCAAGTTTGCCAGATAAATTGAAACCTTTATTGTATGCAGCAGTAGCGAATCATCATATCACCAAAAATGCCTTGTTAGAGTTTAAAAAAGATGATTTAGATATAGAAAAAATAGGCATGTTAATGAATGAGCATCATACCGTTTTAAGAGATTTTTTGAACGTTTCATTACCCAAAATAGATAAAATGATTTATGGAGCCTTAAAAGCTGGAGCCTATGGAGCCAAAATTGTAGGTTCTGGTAGAGGTGGTTGTATCGTTGCCATTGCTCCAGAAGGCAAAGAACAACAGGTTATTGATGGAATCATAAAAGCAGGTGCTAAAGATGCGTATCAGGTTGAGGTAGACTCTGGTGCAAAAATATATTAAGAATAACCCCTAAAAAAACAAAATCAAATGCATACAAACCTTGTTATACTAGCTGGTGGTGCTTCATCCAGAATGAAAAAACAAACATCGTTAGCAGGACTGAGTGATAAAGAAATAGAGCAAGCAAACAAAAGAAGTAAAGGACTTATTGGTGTAGGGCCAAATGACCGTCCTCTGATGGACTATCTATTATATAATATAAAACTCGCAGGATATAAGAATATATATATAGTTATAAGTGAGCAAGGAGAATTGTTTAAAGAGTTCTATGGCGATAAGAATAAGAATAATGACTTTCATGGGTTGAATATATCATATGCCATTCAATACATACCAGAAGGAAGAGTCAAACCTTTGGGAACAGCAGACGCATTGTTTCAAGCGGTAGAGCAATATCCTGAATTAAATACTGATTGCTATACGGTTTGTAATAGTGATAACTTATACTCATATGAAGCATTAAACTCATTAAGAACCACAGTAAGTACAAATGCTCTTATTAGCTATGATAGAGATGCTATGGAGTTTCCTACAGAAAGAATTTCTCGATTTGCGCTTGCAAAATTAGATGTAGCAGACCATTTACTGGATATTATAGAAAAGCCATCAACCAGTGAATCTGATAAGTATAAAGATAAAGAT
This sequence comes from Aquimarina sp. I32.4, assembly GCF_002924285.1. Lineage (NCBI taxonomy): Bacteria > Pseudomonadati > Bacteroidota > Flavobacteriia > Flavobacteriales > Flavobacteriaceae > Aquimarina > Aquimarina sp. I32.4. Next base: position 52,989 of record NZ_PGUB01000002.1, read on the forward strand.
GGTAAATTGAGAGTGAGTATGAATGCATTTAAACTAGATGGAAGTACTATATATCCTTATTTAAAAAATTGTCCCATTCACCCACAAAGAGACGAGAAAGAGCTACCCACAGTTCTTTTGAATATGCTACAAGATCACCCCAAAAATATGATAGGAATACCTCTTTCTGAGCATGTACCTGACCTAACAGCCAAAGACGATATTGTGATTGTAAAAAAATACCTAAGTGAGCATTATCCAAAATTAGATTGGAATAGAAGTCTATAATCAATAAAAAGCAAGACAGTTGTTGTCTTGCTTTTATAATTTTTTAATTAAAAGGATATATCCCTTATAAAGGTAGTAATAACAAGCTTTATATATTTAAATTATTTAGGCCTTTGATATGGTAATCGTTTTTTTTTGTTGGAAGCACATAAGTATCTAACCCATTGATAGCCATCGTTTTTGCATCAGTAAGATTAACGAAACCGTCTTCTTTAACCAAATGATCATCTATGTACACATCTATAATTTCTCCTAATACCAATATAGTTCCATTAGATTTTATATGATATTCTTCTAAAAACTTCATGGCTATTTGTACTGAACTTTGCTTTACAAAAGGCGCATAAAATCCATTTTTATACTCTTCTGAGAGTTCTGTTTTGTCGAATTCAGAAATTTCTGAGGCGTATTTTGCAGATGTATGATGTGCATCTTCTGTAATAGAAGAAGTGATATGATTAATTGTATAAAATAATGTTTGTTTTATATTATCATATGTATTTCTTTTTACTGTTGTAGGTCTAAGTAGAAAACCCAAAATTGGAGGATTAGAACCATAATGTACTACAGAACTAAATACAGCAACATTACTTATTTTTTCTTTGGATTTGGTTGCTATTAGGTTTGCTGATTTATAACCAGACAAACTATTCACAAAATTTATTTTGTATAAATGTTCTAAGGAATCAATATGCGCTCTTGTAAAATGCATTATAAGTTTTTGTAGTTATCTATTTTTATATTTTTTGCTTGTAAATCATGCATTAGGTTATACAACCCAAAAAAGGTTCTGTTGATATAGATAAAATGTTTGGAACCACGATTACCATTCATTTTTTTAAGCTCTGTGCTTTTAGAATATTTTTGACTTAATGTCGCTATTTTATTGAAGAAATCTTCATTCGAAAAATCAAATACTTCTTGATGAAAAGGTTGTGTGAAAAGTGATAACATTTCATGAAAAAGGGACTTGAAAAAACCTTTTTCTTTTGGGGAGTCATCATTTCTCAAAATCTCTAATTCATATAATTTCTTTTCAAAAAAGGCTGGATTTTCAATGTTTTCTTTTTTAGCCAATTCAAAATAAGGAATATAGAAACTGTCTGGTACTTTTTTGATACACCCAAAGTCAATCACAATCAACTCGTTGTTCTTTGATACTAAGAAATTACCTGAATGAGGATCAGCATGCACTTTTTTTAACACATGCATTTGATACATATAAAAATCCCATAGTGCTTGTCCGATTTTATTTAAAGCATCGGTAGAATTTTTATTCTGTAGAAATTCAGAAAGATGAAGGCCATCCATCCAATCCATGGTCAAAATCTTTTCTGAAGACAACTCAGGGTAATAATTAGGGAATTTTAAATTAGATATCTTACTACACTTATCTGCCATTTCTTTACTTTGTGCAAGTTCTAAAACGTAATTAGTTTCCTCAATTAATTTGTTTTCTACCTCTTTGAAATACTCATCAGAACCTTCTCCCTTGATATTGAACATTTTCATGGCAATAGGTTTTACCATTGCTAAATCTGTAGAAATACTTTCTGCTACTCCAGGATATTGAATTTTTACTGCCAGCTCTTTTTTGTTTTTTGTAGCTTTATGTACTTGACCAATACTTGCAGCATTTACAGATTTTTCTGTAAAAGTGTCAAAGACTTCATGAGGTGTTTTTTTAAAATACTTTTTAAATGTCTTTACGACCAAAGGAGGGGATAATGGAGGAACGGAAAACTGAGATAAAGAAAACTTTTCTACATATGCATTTGGCAAAATATTTTTTTCCATACTTAGCATTTGAGCTACTTTTAGCGCAGAACCTTTTAAGGTTTTTAATCCATCATAAATATCCGTAGCGTTTGCTTCATTTAAGTTTTCTTTTGCTTCTTCTTCTGTTTTTACAATTTTTTCTCCATAATATTTAGCATAATTAACCCCGACTTTTAATCCTGTCGTTAGCAATTTTGATGCACGTTGAATTTTTGAGGTAGGAATATTATCTATGTTTTTCATATTGCTGGCATTTTTTCTTTCCACAAAAATTTAGCAAAATCAAATACACTTTGTATAGGAGTAGTATCCTTTAAGTCAAAGCTTGCTTTTACAGATTTTTCTATAAAAACATCTGTTTTTTCAAAATTTACAGATTCGTCTTCTAGCCAAAACTGGAGTGTGAATAATAGATGTAACCAAGAACTTTCTACAATACCATGTTCTTGTATCTTGTTAATTGTCTTATTCTTAAAATCTATATTGTCTGTGTGAATCTCTCTATGAATGAACTCAGTAAATTCTCCTCGTAATTTGGATAATAACTTTAGTGATTCTAGTTTGTTTTTATTAGTCTTGAGTTTAATATAAACAAAAGATCTATTGGCAGTCAAAAGTTCAAAAAAAGTATAATAAAAACTTAGCAATTTACTTTTTGAATCATAATTTTTATAATCGTCATTTTGTAATAACATTTCAATTGTTTTTGAACAAAAGATTGCAAAAATATTTTTATCTAAAGTCTCAAAACTACTAAAGTAGGTGTAAAAATCACTTTCATCAAAATTGTGTTTTTTGGAAAAAGCATAAACAGTTGAAGAGGTCTCACCTGTCAGCACCTCATCCATGTATAATTCTATGATCTTTTCTGATGTTATATTTTTTTTTCGAGCCATAATTTTGATTTAATTATTAAAAACAATGTATGCATTTAGACTAGTGGCAATAGTCATCCAAACTAAATAAGGGAGTATGAATAAAGTATAAAAACGAAGCTTTTTTTGGTGCTCAAAAGTAAAATAACCAATTAATAGCCAAAGAAAAATAATAGCAAACAAAGCTGTTATTATGAGGTGCTTATTAAAGAACAAAAAGTTCCATCCGACATTTAATATCCATTGAATAGTATATAATATGATTAGTTTCTTGTCTAGAAATTGATATTGAAAACTAAGTTTAGTCATATAAAATGAAAAGAAAACCATAATAGCAGACCAAGCAGTACCAAAAACCCAGTTTGCAGGTGTCCAAGGTGCTTTATTTAATTCTAGGTACCAATTTGTTCTTGGACCATCTTGCATCAAGAAAATACCGAGTCCCAGAGCAGCAAAGTTGCACAACAAAAAAATAAAGAATCGAACTAATTTGTTTTTAAACATAAAACTTTTTTCAAGATGTTAAAAATTAAATGAATAGAGAATACCTATACTATGTGAATCAAGAATTGGCAACTCTGTATTGTAAAATCTATAAACTAATAAAGAACGGATGGTTTAGGTTCTTTCATAATTTTGACATAGCATAATAAATGCTCGTAAAAAGAAAATATAGTATTTTGTTTAACAAAAATAAACAAAAATTAAACAAAAAGAGTTGTTCTGTGAGGATTATATTTTATTTAACAAGTGTAGAGAAGATGAATAGAAATCAATATCAGCTTTAAGAACCAAAAAAAGAGTACATTTTTTACTTCAAGGAAGAAAAATATGCTATTAAACCCCTTTAAAAACAATGCTTTAAAAGGATTTAATAACTGTAATAAAATAACTATTAAACTTCGTTAGTCATATGGTGTTGTTTATGAATAAATAAATAGTGATTTATGATGAATGGGAAACCTCTTTTTCTATGTTTAATTGAAAAAGTTTATATAATAATAATTTCCTATTTTAGAAACAATCATTACTTCCAGGAAACGATATCTTTAAAATCTCTTCTTGACTTTGGGTGTGGTGGTGCTTCTTTTCTATAACCAAATGCGACCATATAAGATAAACCATACTTTTCTGTATCTACTCCAAATTTGTCATGTAATAAAGTCTCAGCTTTTGCTTGATGAAATCCTTCTATAGGGCAACTATCAATTCCTATTAAGGCCGCTGCAGTCATCATATTACCTAGTGCTATGTAAGTTTGTTTTGAAGCCCAATCAAATAGTTTTTTATCAGTATCCAGATCAAAATCACGTTCTTGGAACTCTCTATAAAACTTAGAATACATTTCAACCACATCTTCTGGAAATTGCTTTACCTCTTTCATCATTTGCATAATATAATCAGAATCCCATTTGGTCATTGGAGTTTTCATACTTAATCCTAAAACAAAATGACTTGCTGTATCCAATTTTAAAGGAGCTCCCCAAGCTACAGGTTTTAATAACTCACGTAATTCAGGGTCTTGAACTACTATAAAATGCCAAGGCTCAAACCCAAATGAACTCGGAGATAAATTTGCGGTTTGTAAAATAAAGTTGATATCATCATCAGATAGTTTTTTATGAGGATCAAACTCTTTTGTAGCATGTCTAAATTGAAAAGCGCTGAGAATGTCTTTTTTAGAGAAATTTGGTATATCCATTTTTATTTCATTTTTTATACTATACTTATTATAGTTGTAAAAGTAATTATAGTAATTTGCCCTTGCAATAACGGTCAAAAAGGATAGTTTAATTTTTTAATTGAAAATATGAATAAATTTAAAGGAAAAGAATACCCCTGTTGTACAAGTTTAACAATGGGAGTGATAGGAGGAAAGTGGAAGACAGTAATTTTATTCTATCTAATTGAGGGTACCTTACGATACAACGAACTAAGAAAAAAGATGCCAAATGTTACAGAACGTACTTTGAGTTTACAGCTAAAGAAATTAGAAGAAGATGAAATTATAAAAAGAAAGGTATATAGATCTAAACCACCATTAAAAGTTGAGTATTCTCTAACTGAGTTAGGGAAAACGCTGATCCCTGTAATACAGTCAATAGCAAATTGGGGCGTTTTTGCAGTAGAGAATTACTCCAAGTAGCTTTTTTTATTGTTTCACACAGTTTTTGACCCAAAATAACCGATCATCTATCAATATTCGGTTAGGTGTACATAAAAAAGATAGATATAGAAGTATAAGAATTATAAGGTAATTAATGGTATAGGGTTCTATATCATGAGTTACAATTACTATTTTTAATTCTTACAGCTTAACACAAAACTTAAATTAAACATTCATTTTTGTGTAATGCCTCAGCGATAAAGTTATCTAAGTTTGGTTTTGATTAACTCACTTTTTTAACTTATTATTTATGTGTAAAATAATTTATGATATTTATAAATGATATTTTGTTAAGAAAAAAGAAAATAATTTGTCATTATGAAAAAAGTATTACTCATGCTTGTCTTACTATGGGCAAGTACTGTATTGTCACAAAAAACGATTACTGGTCAGGTATCTGATATTTCGGGGAATTTAATCCCAGGAGCATCTGTAATCATAGAGGGAACTACTACTGGAACAACTTCTGATTTCAATGGTAATTTTACTATCGAATCAACTAGTAATAACCCAACGTTGATCATTAGCTTTTTGGGGTTTAGAACAAAAGAAATAAGTGTAACTAACGACATGACTACAGTTAATGTAGCTTTAGAAGAAGATGCTTTTCAATTAGAAGACATTGTTGTTACTGCAAACAAAACGACGCAACGATCACAAGATGTTCCTTTGAGTATTACCGCAGTAGGAGCAAAAGAATTAGCAAGAACAGGTTCTGTAAAAGCAGAAGATTATTTTCCGAGTATTCCGAATCTTAGTGTGAGTGCCTCTGGAGGTGGAGGAGCAGGTTTTGGTGATGGGAGATCATCAGGAAGAAATATAGCAATAAGAGGAATTTCAGGAACCAACACTACCGCTTTTTATTTGGATGAAACACCTCTTCCTGAATTTGCTGACCCCAGATTATTTGATACCGATCGAATAGAAGTATTGAGAGGACCACAAGGAACATTATATGGTTCAAATACCATGGGAGGAGCAGTAAAAGTGGTCACTAATCAACCCAATGCATATAAAACTTCAGGAGTTATTGATGTATCAGGAGCTACGGTCAAAGAAGGTGATGCAGATTATAGCTTTCAAGGAGTACTTAATATTCCTATTGCTAAAGAAAAATTAGCATTACGACTCGGTACTTTTTATGCTTTTGAGACAGGAGTATTTGATAGAAAAAGACAAACACATTTTAATGGCTTCCCTTTAAATACGGGAGACGGAACAGGTGCTAATCCAGGTGCTGTATGGGATAATCCAGATGGTAGTGGTGGTCGTATTCCTTTTTCTGGAGCACCTATACCCATAGTGCTACAAGACAGTGATGTAAGTGACGCTCATGGGTGGAAAGATGGAGAGGCAATAAAAGAAAATGTAGATGATGAAACTAGTTATGGGGTTAATGCTGCTCTTGGTATATATCCAAATGAGAATATAAAAATCGTACCTAAATTCATCTACCAAAAAACTGAAGGAGATGGATTTGATTTTGCAGATTTTAAACCAGATAATTTTGATCAATACAGAATTGGTGGTATTGACGAAAAATATGAATTAGAACTATTACATAGTAGTTTATTAACACAGTTTTCTTTGGGTGAACATGGTCAACTAACAAATAATTTCTCCTTTAGTGAGGTAAATCAATTTGATATGGAGGATGTGACAGAGCGTGAAAACTCTGGTAATTCAAGCACAGAATTAACACCCTTTGATGAAAACGGAGATTTTGCCGACCTGTCTGAAGCGTATTTCTACCCTGAGTTTATGGAACGTACAGGAGAATTAACCAAAGTTGTTGAAGAATTAAGATATTCTTTGAATGATGAAGATAAGAAGTTTAATTTTACAGCTGGACTATTCTTTAGCTCAGAAAGTTCTAAATTTAATGGAGTACAGCCTAGAAATGCATATTTAGGAGCTTTATCAAACTTTTTTGGTAATATAGGATTACCCGATTTACAAGACATTATTGCAGCAGAAAACTTTATATGGTTTTCTCAAGATACCGATTTTAAAACAAATGAGTTTGCTTTGTTTGGAGAAGCCTATTGGGATATTACCCCCAAATTAAAAGCAACATTTGGGTTACGGTACTTTTCATATAAGCAAGATCTTAAACAAAAATTAGGAGGTTTTGTCGCAGCAGGAGGTGGGATCCCAACTGATGAAGAGATTACAGATGATGGGTTTACTCCTAAATTTAATTTAACGTATACAATTAGTGATAAAAGCTTACTCTATGGTAGTGCTACCAGAGGATATCGTCTTGGAGGGGCAAATGGTATTGTACCTGTAATCTTTGCCGAAGCAGACTTAAATGCTTTAGGGTTAGAAGAAGCCCCCAGAACTTTTGAGTCAGATTTTTTATGGACATATGAAGTAGGAAGCAAGAATACGTTCTTACAAAACAGATTGGTGGCAAATGCATCCATATTTCATACTGTATGGAACGATTTACAGCAACGAGTATTCCTTCCCTTAGGATTTATTTTTGTAGATAACATTGGTAAAGCAACTATTACTGGTTTTGATTTGGAAGTAAAAGGAAAAGTGACTAGGAATTTACAAATTGGAGGAGCTGTAGGGTATGTAAAAGCCGAGGTCGAAGAAGGTAGTATACTCACTGGATCAGAAAAAGGAGACAAAGTACTCAATGTACCAGATATCACTGCTAGTGCAAACATTCAATACTCACACGAGATAAAGTCTAATAAATCTATGTTCTATAGATTAGATTTTCAACATACAGGAGAACGGGTAAATACATTTTCTCCAGAGACTGAACCACAATTTGTCTTTGATGCTTTTAGTATTTTAAATGCAAGAATCGGATATTCCTCTCCTAAATTTGATATTGCCATATTTGGTAAAAACCTTACAAATGAAATAGCTAATTTTGGTGATATAACTTCATTGTCAGCCATTCCTTTTGGAAGATATCGTTACGCAGTAGGAAGACCATCATCATACGGTATGAGCTTAAGATATAAATTTTAGAATATTTCAAGCAATATTGTTAAAAGATCAATTTAATAGCCTAAAAAACTTTATTTTGAGCATAACAAGAAAACCGATTCGTTCATTTTATAAATAAAATATGAAAGTAAAATTCTTTATTACTGTATCATTTTGGATTATACAGACCATGGTTATTATCGCTCAAAAACCAAGAGCAAGAGATTTGGGTGTTCCTTTTTCTGGGACACCTGGAATATACAACGCTATTACAGATGTTGAAGGTGTTGAAGTTGGGCATAGTACTATAATTTTAGGAAAAGGAGATAATATAGTTGGTAAAGGTCCTGTAAGAACTGGAGTTACAGCAATATTTCCCAGAGGGAAAAACAAAAAATTTAGCCCAGTACATGCTAATTGGTATAGTCTAAATGGTAATGGAGAAATGACTGGTACTACATGGGTAACTGAATCAGGTTTTTTAGAAACTCCTATTATGATAACCAATACAAATAGTGTAGGCATAGTAAGAGATGCTGTTTTAAAATGGTATGTAGATACCAATTGGTATGGTAATGAAGATTGGTGGTATACCTACCCTTTAGTAGGAGAAACATATGATGGCTTTCTCAATGATATCTATGGATTTCATGTAAAAGAAAAAAATGTAATTGAAGCTATTGATAATGCCTCAGGAGGTAAAGTTGCAGAGGGTAATGTTGGTGGTGGAACAGGCATGCTCACCTTAGGATTTAAAGGAGGTATAGGGACTTCCTCGAGAAAAATAACAATTGATAGCACTACATATACAATAGGAGTATTAGTACAATCTAATTTTGGGGCAAAAAAAAATCTTACCATTGCTGGTGTTCCAGTAGGCAAGGAACTGAAAGATACACTTAATCTGGAGTTAAAGGGACCTCCATCCAATAGAAAAAACAGAAAAGAAGGAGATGGTTCTATTATTGTGATTGTGGCAACAGATGCTCCTCTACTACCTCATCAACTTAAAAGAATTGCACATAGAGTACCTATAGGAATAGGAAGCTTAGGAGGTAAAGGGGCCAATGGATCTGGAGACATATTTTTGGCTTTTTCTACAGCAAATGAACAGGCTTTCAGTAGATCAAAAACTACACAAGTATACACGTTGCCCAATGATATGATAACTCCTCTCTTTGAAGGAACCATACAAGCGGTAGAAGAAGCAATTGTAAATGCAATGATTGCAGCGGAAACTATGGAAGGTATTAATGGAAATAAAGCATATTCATTACCTCATGATTTATTAAAAAAAGTGCTGAGAAAATATAACAGATTAGAAAATTAATTAAATCAACTGTTTGCGTAATTATGGGAGATGCAATCAAAGAAAGATGTTGTCTGATAACAGTATCGAAGGGAATTCAAGCCTTAATTATAAAAATACTAAACAATGGGTTGATCAGACATTTGATAACAGCTACGAAAATATCGGCAAAAAAGATTCATATACTTTACTAGGCAAAGAATGGGCGTATGTAGGTAGTGTTCATTTTAAATATTATAAAGCATTTAGTACAGAAGGTGGTGTAGGTTGCCCCATGGTTATAAAACCACCTTTGTCATATTCAGATACAAAAAACAAGGTATATAATAAATTTGTATCAATAAAAGATTTAGCCCCAACATTTTTAGAAATAACCAATGTAGGTTTTCCTGCTAATAACACCTACAATCATAAAAAAAATCATCCAATAGAAGGGGTTTCTCTATTAAATATTATGAACTCTTATAATGCTGTTCGCATTATGAATTTACAGCTCATGTATGGGAACTATATGGTGGAATAGGAATAGAAAAGGGTTTTGGAAAGCTAATAAAATGGAAAAACCTTTTGGCTCAGGAAATTGGAAGCTTTATAACCTGAAAACTGATATCAGTGAACAAAACGATATCGTAGCAGAAGCTCCAGAAATTATAAAAGAAATGAAAAATATATGGAAAGAATATGAAGAAACAAACAATGTGATACTCCCTAATACACCAACTGCTTATGATAACAAATAAAATATATAGCCTACTATTTAAACGAAAAGAAGCAAAATAATACGGCATATTTAAAATATGCACAAAACCTAAACAAAACATCTATTTTTATGTAGTTTCTTTATGAGAATGTTGAATAAGTTTGATGTAGATGTTTTCAGATTTTATCTACACTATCTAGGTACTAGAATAATATCTGAGCAGAGACATTCCTTTTCTTATCAGTATAAATAAGTAGCCATAGTGGCAGAAAAGAAATTTACAATGAGATAGATACTATTTATCTACTCATGACAGAAACCAGACATTTATAATAATTCTCTAAATAAACAATGAAATCAAATTTTATAAACGGTAAATGGGTTGATGGTTCATCAGACTTTACCTTTACGATATACAATCCAGCTACCGAAGAAGAGATACAAACCATTTCTGAAGCAGGAACGTCAGACATAGACATGGCTATAGATGCTGCACACCACCAAATTTATCAAGGTGACTGGCATAAAATGCTCCCTAATAAAAAAGAAGCTGTTTTATTAAAATATGCAGATATTATGGAGCAGCATGCAACAGAATTAAGTCAGTTACTAGTAACAGAACATGGAAAACTATTGAGTGATGCCCAAAAAGAAGTAGGGGCAACCGTAAATTGTTTTAGATATTACGCTGGATGGGCTACCAAAATCGAAGGATCAACATTAGGAGTATCTTTAAGTGGTGCAGAGCATTTTGCATACACACAAAAAGAACCTATCGGAGTTGTAGCTGCTATTGCTCCGTGGAATGTGCCTATGATGATGTATGCTTGGAAAATAGCTCCAGCTCTCGCTTGTGGATGTGCCGTAGTCTTTAAACCATCAGAAGAAACCCCTTTAACCGCACTACGACTCGCTGAATTATCTCAGGAAGCTGGTATTCCTAATGGAGTTATTAATATTGTTAATGGTAGAGGTGCAACAGTAGGAAATTACTTGATCAACCATCCAAAAGTTCATAAAATAACATTTACTGGTTCTACACAGGTAGGAAAAACCATTGGTACACAAGCAGCGCAAAATTTAAAAGATTTTACATTAGAACTAGGAGGTAAAAACCCTGTATTAGTACTTGATGATGCTGATATGGAATCCATTCCTAAAGGAGCCGCCAAAGGCATTTTTTATAATCAGGGGCAAGTATGTGTTTCTGGATCAAGAATATACCTGCCCAAACAAAAATATGATACCTTGTTAAGTGATATTGGTGAAGTAGCAAAGGCAATGAAAGTAGGTAATGGTATGGATGCGAATTCACAAATGGGGCCTCTGGTATCCAAGACTCATATGGATAATGTAATGGATTATATAGATGCAGGGATAACTGCTGGCGCAGAAGTTATTGCTGGAGGGAAAAAACTATATGATAAAGGGTATTATGTAGCACCAACTGTATTTTCTAATCCTGATAATCATAAAATAGATATTCTGAAACAAGAAATATTTGGACCTGTATTGGTGGCCGTTGCTTATGATGGGATAGATGATTTAATTCAAAAAGCAAATGATTCACATTATGGGTTAGCAGCAAGTATTTGGACAAAAGATGTAAGTAATATGCATCATGTGTTGTCTAAACTAAATGCTGGGATAATTTATGTCAATTCTCCTGTGCGATCAGACCCTAATTTACCACTGGGAGGGTTTAAACAATCTGGTATAGGCAATGAACTAGGTAAAGCTTCTATAGAAGCTTTTACTAGATCAAAATCAGTTGTAATAGCTTACTAAGTGATTACTGTCAAATTAGTATATTACCATAGGCATTATTTTTATTAATTTAAAATACCATTAGCATAATATGAGTAACAGCAATAAAAAGGTAGGAACAGCAACAGGCATAGCATCTATTTTAGGGTTGATGCTATTAGCATCTTCATTATTAACCATTACACAAGGAATAAGTTTGGGAGGCTATGTTTTCTTTATTGCATTACTAATTTCATATGTATTAATGATGTGTCAGGCTACCAGTTTTGCAGAATTAGCAGGTATTATACCTACTGTTGGCGCAGTCTATGATTATATTACCATTGCTATGGGTAGATTTTGGGGAGTAACCGCAACACTAGCATCTTATGTGATTGTAACTTTTTTTGCATCATCTGCAGAAGTAGCCGCCGCAGGGTTATTTGCTCAAAGTAATTTTCCTATAGTCGCCTCTTTTATATCTCCTGAAAATTCCTGGGTTATTGGTTGGGGAATTGTCATACTATGTGCAATTATAAATGTTAGAGGAATTGATATGTTTGCCCTCATAGAGAATGTATTATCATATTCTAAGTATATTTTAATGGTAATTTTGGGAATTATTGGGTTAATTATTATTCCTAAAACCAATTTAGATTTTGTGTGGGGTGATTCTTCAATTGGTCATGATATCTCTGCTGTTTTTACACTAGTTGGCTTTACGTTATTCCTTTTTGTAGGGGCAGAATATGTAACTCCTTTAGCTCCTGACATGAAAAACCCTAATAAGAACATCAAACATTCTTTGTTTATTGGGTTAACCATGTCATTAGTAGCTATGCTTATTTTTGGTACTAGTATCGTTAGGTTAGTGCCAAACGAGATTGTGGATAGTGCTACAAATACTAGATTATTAGAGACTCCAGAAAGCGCTCTTGTATACGGCAATGCGGTTTTAGGAAATATTGGTAAATGGGGATTTGTACTGGTTATTTTTATAGCAACAATAGCCTTGATAAATACTATTATAGCAAGCATTCCCAGAATCCTTTATGGAATGGCATTAGACGGAGTTTTACCAAAACTATTTTTAAAAACTCATAAGAAATATAATACCCCTTATGTTGGTATTATTTTTATCGCCCTAATACCTATGTTAGGGTCTTACCTCATAGGATCAGACATAAATGGTGTTTTTGCATTGATTCTTGCCGCCATATGTTCATGGATATTTTTTTATATTTTAATCAACATATCAGTTATTTTATTAAGAAAAAGACACCCTGATATATCAAGACCCTTTAAAACACCTTTATATCCTATACCTCAATTATTAGCAATTGCAGGATTGTTTATCACTTTTTTCTATTTGGTACCTCCTTTTTTGACTCCATCACAAATATATATCCCATTTTTTATCATACTCTCTATATGTGCCATCTATTCATTTATATGGCTCAAGTATAAACAAAGAGTCCCACTCTGGACACCTTTGAAGATAGAAGATGTTCTACAAAAGAATACTCATTAACAAACTTTTGAAAGAAATCTTAGTCAATAAACACAAAACATAAATGTTACTTACACTTTTGTGTAAAGAAGAGTTCTGTATCATTTTTATTTTTAATCTCGAATAATAAACAAGTAATGAAAAGAAAAACAATACTTATCGTTGGTACCGCAGATACAAAATCTGACGAATTATTATTCATGAAGAATTGTATCGAAGCTCAAGGCGGAACCCCTAAAGTTATGGATGTAGGTGTCTTAGGAGATCCTAATTTTACAGTAGATTATAGCAAACATGATGTTGCAAAAATCATTGATACCACTAACAAAGCTATTATAGCATTAGGAGATGAAAATAAAGCAATGACCAAAACAGCTGAAGGAGCCTCTAAGTTAGTGAGTTACTTATATAGCGAAGGGGAAATTGATGGAATGATTGCTTTAGGAGGCACTATGGGTACTGATTTGGCATTAGATGTCGCTTCATCATTGCCTTTTGGAGTTCCAAAATACGTTGTTTCTACAATCTCTTTTTCTCACTTGATTCCTCCAGAAAGAATCTCTCCAGATTTATCAATGATGCTTTGGTCTGGCGGTTTATACGGAATAAACAAAATATGTAAATCAGTATTAAGGCAAGCTTGTGGTGCTGTTTTGGGAGCTGCAAGAGCTTCACAAAAACTAAAAATAGATAAACCACTGGTTGCCATGAGTTCTTTGGGTAAATCTGCCTTAAAATACATGGTGTATTTAAAACCAGAATTAGAAAAACGAGGTTTCGAATTGGTTGTATTTCATACTACTGGCCAAGGAGGAAGAGCATTAGAATGGTTAGCGAGCAAAAAACGATTTGCAGCCGTTTTGGATTTCAGTTTACAAGAAGTAGTAAACGATGTGTTTAATTCAATTGTAACTTCTGGGAAAGATCGTTTAGAAAACACAGGATTGAATGGGATTCCTCAAATCATTGCACCAGGTTCTATCAACATAGTCGATGTTCCTACTTGGCAAAAACCACCAAAAAAACTAAAAGACAGGCCATCACATGTACATAACAGGTTAATTTCTTCTGTTGTGCTGGATAAAAAAGAATTACAAAAGCTAGCAAAAAAGATCACACAAAAAATTGCTAAAGCAAAAGGAAAAACAAAATTATTACTTCCTCTCAAAGGTGTATTAGAATGGGATAGAGAAGGACAAGAGTTATATGACCCTGAAACATTGAATGTATTTTTTAAAGAGATGAAATCACTGAACACACCCAACATAGATATTGAAGAGATAGATTGCCATATCAATGATCAAATATTTGCAGATAGAGTATTAGATGTTTTTGATGACTGGATCGAAAAAGGAATTATTCTAAAATAATATAACAACCATGAAAACTCATATAAAAGCTTTGTTATTGGATTTTGGTAGCGTGATCAGTAAATCCTTATTTGAACGCCAAAAGAGTATTGAAAATAATCTAAATTTACCTAAAGGAATATTAAAATGGAAAGGGCCATTTGACCCCAAAAGCGATCCTCTATGGATGTCTATGCAAAAAGATGAGATCACAGAACGTAAATATTGGGGTACCCGAGCCAAAGAAATCGGAGAACTGATAGAAAAAAAAGACTGGTCCATGCTTGATTTACTAAAATCTATGGGAGATAAAACAAATTATAATGAAATATTAAGACCACAGGCATTACAAGTTATTAGTATCGTAAAAAAAGCAGGATTAAAAGTGGGTGTTTTAAGCAATGAAATCGAATTATTTACGGGTAAGGACTTTGTAGACAATCTCCCATTTAGACATGATCTGGATACCTTTTATGACGCAACACATTCTGATATTTTAAAACCAGACCCTAGAGCTTACAATACAGCTTTAAACAATCTACAGTTGCAACCCAATGAAGTATTGTTTGTAGATGACCAATTAAGAAATATAGCAGGAGCTATGAAATGTGGGTTAAGAACATTGCATTTTGATATTACACAGCCAGATGCTTGCTATCAATATATTCTAAATGTATTGAACATAGATACACCTGTTTTAATCAACAATTAAAAAAAATAGAAATGGATACAACAGTATTAAATATAGAAGAATGGAATGGTAAAGAACAATGGCATCCTATGGGACATCCAAATGATATGCTTAAAAAACCACCTTTAATTATCAAAAAAGGAGAAGGTGTGTACATAGAAGATAATAATGGGCATAAGATGATCGATGGTGTTGCTGGGTTGTGGAATATTAATTGCGGATATAACCGACAAGAAATAAAAGATGCCATCATCAATCAATTAGATGAATTGGTATATTACTCTACATTTAAAGGTACCTCGCACCCTCGTTCTATCGAACTAGCACATTTGCTTATCGAAATGATGAAACCAGAAAATATGAAACGTGTTATGTTTAGCTCAGGAGGGTCTGATGCTATGGAAACAGCAATGCGTATTGCCCGTCAATATTGGAAAATGGAGGGGCAGAAGGATCGGTTTAAATTTATTTCTTTAAAACAAGGATACCATGGTACTCATTTTGGAGCCGCTTCTGTAAATGGTAATACACGTTTTAGAAGAAACTATGAACCTCTATTACCTGGATGCTCGCATATAGATGCTCCTTGGACCTATAGAAATCCATATACTGAAGATCCCGAAGCATTAGGAAAAAAATGTGCCGAATTATTAGAGCGTGAAATTCAATTTCAGAGCCCAGATACTGTTGCTGCATTTATCATGGAGCCTATATTGGGAGCTGGAGGAGTAATTGTACCTCCTGATAATTTTATGCCACTAGTAAGAGAAATCTGTGATAAATATGGAGTATTGCTTATAGCAGATGAGGTAGTTACAGGTTTTGGGCGATCAGGTAGTATGTTTGGAAGCCGAAGTTGGGGAGTGAAACCTGATATTATGACACTTGCTAAAGGGATATCCTCAGGTTATATTCCATTAGGAGCAACCGTATGCAACGAGAGAATCGACAATGTTTTTAAAGAAAATAATGATTCTTTTGGAGCTATTGGACATGGATATACATATGCTGGACATCCCGTTGCTTGTGCAGCAGCCATCGCAGCTCTAAAAATTGTTATCAAAGAAGATTTACCTGGTAATGCAAAAACATTGGGGACTTATTTGATGGATAGCTTAAAACCTCTAGAAAACCAATACAAAACTATTGGAGATATCAGAGGTAAAGGGTTGATGCTAGCCATAGAATTTGTTGAAGATAAAGCCAGCAAAAAACCAAATAGGGAAATTGTATCAAAAATTCATGAAAAAATGATCGAAAAGGGAGCTTTTGTAAGAGCCTCTGGCAATACAATTATCATTTCACCTCCTTTGGTTATAAACAAAAAGGAATTGGATGTTCTTATAGATGCTTTTACATCTTCTTTGATTGAAATTGGAGCTGAATAATACCACAAAGACTACTCTAGATTTGATTTAATTACTAATCCAAGATATAATAGCACTGGCTCATAAATAAAATATATTTATCCACTACACTTGCCAGTGTTATTATACTTTTTTAATTACGATTATCATGCCAACTATTTCCTTAAAAGGGCACCTTATGCCTCAGTCTCCTATTAGAAAACTAGTTCCCTTTGCAGAAAAAGCTAAAAAAAGAGGAGTAAAAGTATATCATCTTAATATTGGGCAACCAGATATAAAAACTCCACAAATAGCTTTGGATGCAGTCAAAAATAACAACATAAAGATATTAGCCTATAGTAGATCTGAAGGGTCTGAAACCTATCGAGAAAAAATTGCTGCTCATTACAAAAAATATCATATCAATGTATCTTCTGATGATATTTTGGTAACCACTGGCGGTAGTGAAGCTTTATCTTTTACCCTTTCTAGTATTGCCGATGCGGGGGATGAAATCATTATTCCAGAACCATTTTATGCAAATTACAATGGTTTTTCTGTAGCATCTGGATTAAAAATAGTTCCCGTTACTTCAAAAATTGACACTAATTTTGATCTCCCTCCAATTATAGAGTTTGAAAAATTAATTACTCATAAAACAAAAGCTATTTTGATTTGTAATCCAGGAAACCCTACAGGATATTTATATACAAAAGAAGAAATACGGACATTAGCACGATTGGTAAAAAAACATGATTTATTCTTAATTGCTGATGAAGTTTATAGAGACTTTATTTATGACAATACAGAGCATTACTCGATCTTAAGAGAGAAAGAAATAAAAGATCATACAATTATGATTGACTCTGTTTCAAAAAAATATAGCATGTGTGGAGCAAGAATCGGGTGTATTGTTTCTAAAAATAAGGATTTTATGGCTACTGTACTAAAATTTGCACAGGCCAGGTTATCACCTCCAACCTATGCACAAATTGCCAGTGAGGCAGCTCTGGATACACCTCAGGAATATTTTGAAAAAATCACTCAAGAATATAGCGAGCGTAGAGATACTTTGATTACTGAATTGAAGAAAATAAAGCATGTAAAAGTGGCAGAACCAAAAGGTGCTTTTTATTGTATTGCAGAACTGCCGATATGTAATGCAGACGATTTTGCACAGTGGTTGTTAGAAGAGTTTCATTATAATCATGAAACTGTGATGATAGCTCCAGCTTCAGGATTTTATTCTAATTCATCTTTTGGAAGATATCAAGTAAGAATCGCTTATGTATTAAATCAGGAAGATATAAAAAAAGCGGTTACAATCTTAAAACATGCATTGCATGAATATCGTTATAAAAATGATAAAACTACTGTTTCTGTTGCATCTTACGATATTCATTAGGAGTTTTCCCTGTCATTTCTTTAAATAATGTCGAGAAATAAGCAGGGCTTTCAAAACCAAGATCATAGCAAATCTCTTTTAGATTATGATTAGAATACGCAAGTAATCTCTTGGCTTCTAGGATAATTCGGTTAAGTAAATATCTTTTGGCAGTGATCCCGCTAAATTCTTTAACCAGATCAGACAGTTTCCTTCTAGAAAGGCTTAATTTTTCTGTATAAAAGTCCATACTATGATTGGTCATAAAATTTTCTTCGAGTAAACTCAAAAACTTAACATACAATGCTTTTTTATGATTACTGGTTGTTGTTTTTGAAGTTATAATAACAATTTCACGAGCTATCCTTTCTATTTTGAGCATAAAGCTCACAAATAAGTATTGAACGATTGCTTTGCTTGTGAATGCTTCATCTGGTTGTTTATACTCCTCTAGGATACTTTGAAAATGGGATTTTATATTTGCTATGTCATTCTTGGATAACTTTATATAATTAAGATCAGCTATATACCCATTGAGTTTAGAATAAAAACTTGACTTATAGCTCAATCCCGAAGAAGGGATAAACTCATTTTTATATTTTATAGAATAGCCTTTTATATTTTTTCCTTCTATAAAAGTATGTACTTGACCAATATTTATAAGGTATAGCGTATCGGAAGTAAAATCAATAAGTTTATCGTCGATCTTATGCTTACCTTCTCCAGAAAACAAAAAGATGATTTCTTTATATAAATGCTTATCAACCTGATTTTTATTTTCTATACCAGAAATAACAGTAGGTAAAGGTTCTATGGCAAAAGTACTTTCTCTATTATTTCTCTTAATCAAACCTTTCTCTCTTTTTTCTATCATTCTTATTGTATAACTCTATAATGTAATTATAGAAACTAAATATACAAATGATTTTAAAATGATGATTGGGATTTATCATACATAATCAACCCTTTTTTTTAAAATGATTTTCTAGATGTAGTAAAACTAACTATAATCCCAACTATCAAAGCTAATAGAAATGATGGTGCCAATTCTCCTAATTTCTCGAAATACTCGCCTACTCCTTCTAGATTAGTAAAAACAAACTTAAAAAGAGGAACTGATAAAAACCCTGTAATCATAGATGCAATAGCCCCTTTTTCATTAAATTTTTCCCAAGATAGTGACAAGATCATTGTTGGACAAAAGGTAGCAGCAATACCCGACCAACCAAATATTACAAACCAAAAGATGGTTCTTCCTGGAATTGTTATTGCAACAATCATAGCTATCATTAATGCTAATAAAGCTAATATTAGCGTAATAATTTTTGAAATTTTTGCCAACTCTTTTTCTGTTTTCTTTGGTTTAAATATTTGCTGATAAAAATCTCTTGAGATAGCACTGGATGCTACCACTAACAAAGAGTCAATAGTAGACATAATTGCAGACAATACGGCTGCAATGTAAATTCCTACCAAAGTAAGGGGCATTATATGTTCAACCAAAAGGGGTAATACGTTTTGTGCTCCATTACCCAAAATAGTTTCTGGATCTTGCCCAATAGAAGTGAGTAAATATCTGCCATAGACACCAATTAATACAGCGCATGAATCTGTAAGGAGTGTAAATACAATAGCAACCCAACGCCCTTTTTTAATTTCTGCTGTATCTTTTATTGACATAAAGCGAACAAATAATTGGGGAGACCCCATAAAGCCTATACCTATAGACAAAAACCCTAAAATCGTAAAAAAGTCTAATAATGTAAATTCACCTCCACCCCAAATACTCAAAAAAGAAGGGTCTAACTTTGTCAATTCTTCTGATATTGATACATTAGAACTTATTGAAAAATAAGCGACTATCGGCAAAAGTATCAACCCTAGTAGCATGACTAATCCCTGAAATAGATCTGACCACGCAACTGCAACAAAACCACCAGTAAATACATATGCCAAGACAATAATAAACCCCACAATTGCTCCAGTAAAATAGTCCCATCCTAAAAAGGATTCAAAAGCAGATCCTGTTGCATCAATCTGTGCACTGACATAAATAACAACAAACAATGATAGAGCAGTAGCTGCTACTATTCGTAATGTATTTGATCTTGATTTAAAACGGCTGACCAAATAATCGGGAATGGTAATTGATCGATATTTATCTGATAACTCTTTAAAGCGTTCTGCCATTAAAAACCAAGAAATGATAACTCCTATTATTTCTCCGAAAACTGCCCAAAATGCTGAGACTCCGACCATAGCTCCAAGCCCTGTAAGTCCTAATAATAACCAAGCAGATTCTCCTGTTGCTCTAGCAGAAAACGCCACTACCCAAAAACCAAGTTTTTTACCACCTACATAATAATCTTTGGTATCTTTTATTTTTTTAGAAGCAAAATAACCTATTAGAAATAATATTGCGAAATAAAGAAATAGTATACTATACTTGGTAATCATAATTTTATGTTTATTTAATTCTATATCTACCATACGAAGCCCCGAAAAATTAAAATTCAGGAGCTAGCATATTTAAATAATCAGTTATTATAATATTTATCTGCTATAGAAATAGCTTGTGAGATAATTTCTAAACCTTGATCAACTTCTTCTTTACTAATCGTTAAAGGAGGTGCTACAAAAATCCAGTTCCAACGTACAAAAGTAAACATACCTAGCTCTTTGAGTTTGGCAGCTATTTTATTGGTCACTTCCATTTTATTAGGCTTTGCATTCCAAGGAGTAATGGGTTCTTTGGTTTCTCTGTTTTTTACCAACTCAATGCATCCCAATAATCCAGTATTTCTAAAATCACCAATAGATGGGTGTTTCTCTTTCATTTTTTCTATTTGGGCTTCTATATATTTACCAGTTTCGGCAGCTTTTTGCACTAAATTATCTTCTTCGATAATCTTTAGGTTCTCTAATGCTGCAGCACAGGAAACTGCATGTGCTGAATAGGTTAATCCAATGGTCAAAGGATTATCATTAAAGTAGTCTGCAATTTTATCAGTAACGATAACCCCTCCAAGAGGTAAATAACCAGAGGTTAATCCTTTTGCTATGCACATAATATCAGGTGTTACATTATGATGATCAATCCCAAACATTCTTCCTGTTCTACCAAAACCGCTCATTACTTCATCATCAATCATAAGTATCCCATACTTATCACATATATCTCTTACTTTTTTCAGATACATGGGAGGGTATTTAATACAACCAGAAGAACCAGATTCACCTTCAAATAGAATCGCAGCAATAGCGTTGGGGTTTTCAAACTGTACTACTCGTTCCAAATGAGCAATAGCACGCTTACCACATTCATCAATTGAGGATGAATTCCAAGGGCAACGATAGGCATAAGGATTTTCTACATGTACTACATTGGGCATTGCCTGACTATCTACAGGAAATTTTCTTGGATCCCCACCTGCACTCATTGCACCATTAGTAGCTCCGTGATACGAACGATAATGAGTAATAATTTTATGACGTTTAGTATACATTCTTGCTATTTTAATAGCATTTTCTATAGCTTCTGCGCCACCAAGAGTAAAAAATGTTTTGTTAAGGTTACCTGGTGAAATCTCTGATAATTTTTTCCCTAATTGTCCACGAACATCCGTTGCCATACCTGGATAAACAAAACTCAGTTTCTGCATTTGTTTAGTTACAGCTTCTGTAATACGTTGATTACCATGACCAATATTTACATTCATTAATTGGGAAGAAAAGTCTAAATATTTTTTACCATTTTCATCAAATACATGAGATCCCTTGGCCCAAGAAGCGTTAATAGGATTCAGCTCTCCTTGTTTAGACCAAGAAAATAAAGTATAATCAAGGTTGTTTTGTATAGTTTTGTCAGACATTTATATTTAGTTTTTAGAAATAAAATTTATTAGTTCAACTCAGATTCATGTTCACATGACATATCCATTCTTATTTTCACAAGAAAAAGCCATTAACTCATCCAATTGGTTTGTGCTTGAGGATTCCATTTGGTGGTCGTCTTTTTATTTTGTGTCCAAAATTCTATTGAACTACGTCCTGTGATATCACCTATTCCAAATTTTGATTCGTTCCATCCTCCAAAAGAGAAGGGTTCCCGTGGAACTGGTACACCAATATTTACACCAATCATCCCTGCACTAGCTTTTTCTATGACTTGTTTTGCTAACCCACCACTTTGTGTAAATACCGCTGCTGCATTACCATATTCAGAGCCATTTTCTATCTCTATAGCTTCTTCAATATTTTTAGCTCGAATGATAGAAATAACAGGGCCAAAAATCTCTTCTCTTGCCACAGACATATCAGCCGTTACTTGATCTATGATAGTAGGTCCAACATAATAACCTCCTTCTTTACCTTTTACCGTTGCGTCTCTACCATCTAATAAAATTTTCGCTCCATTTTTTTCTGCTTCTGTAATATATTTTTCTATTCTTAGCTTAGCTTCAGCACTAATAATTGCTCCTAGATTTTCTCCTGGAACCATTTTTTTTCCTTCTTCAACCATTTTATCTATAATATGCTGCACCTTATCAACTCCAACCATTACAGATGCTGCCATACAGCGTTGACCAGCACAGCCTGCCATAGATGCTACTACATTATTTGCTGTCATTTCGGGGTTAGCATCCGGTAACACTATTAGGTGATTTTTTGCTCCACCTAAGGCTACACAACGTTTCAAATTAGAGGTTGCTCTTTTGTAAACAATCTTTGCTACTTTGGTAGAGCCTACAAAAGAAACAGCTTCTATATCTGGGTGATCACATATTGCTTCAACTACTTCTTTACCTCCATTCACAATATTAAAAACACCATCAGGAAGCCCTGCTTCTTTAAGTAATTCTGCCATACGAGTAACACTGAGTGGAACCAATTCTGATGGTTTCATTATCATAGTATTCCCTAAAACAATAGCATTTGGCATAGTCCAATGTGGTACCATGTTAGGAAAATTAAAAGGAGTTATCGAGGCAACAACTCCTAATGGTTTACGTTCAATTTTACATTCAACACCTCTGCTAACTTCTTGTATTTCGTTTACTATAATTTGAGGCATTGACACTGCGAATTCACACAATTCTATTCCTTTTTCGATTTCTGCTTTAGCTTCAGCATAAGTTTTACCATTTTCTAATTGAATTAATTTTGTTAATTCGTCAATGTTTTCTTCTAAAAGTACTCGGTATCTAAAAAATATTTGCACTCTTTCTTTCAGTGTTTTTGAAGACCATGATGGAAATGCTTTTATTGCTGATTTTACAGCTATATCTACATCTTGATATGTAGACAATGGTAAGTTAGAAATAATACTACCATCTAGTGGACTTACAATATCCATAATGTCTTGATTGTTAATTTCAAACTTGCCGTTGATATAATTTTTAACCTGTGGTTCTACTATTATTGCCATTTTCTTATTAATTAAAAAACGTTTGTATTATTTTTATTCTATCCCTCCAATACACAAGTATTTTAGCTCCAGATAATCATCTAGACCATATTTTGATCCTTCTCGCCCATATCCACTTTCTTTAATTCCTCCAAAGGGAGCCAGGGTTGTGGATATCAACCCTGTATTGATGCCTACCATACCGTACTCCAAGGCTTCGGCTACCCTCCATATTTTTGCATAATCTTTACCATAGAAATAAGATGCTAATCCAAACTCAGTATCATTTGCCATTTGTATCACTTCTTTTTCCGTTTTAAAAGAAAATACAGGAGCTATAGGTCCAAAAATTTCTTCTTTATATATTTTCATAGAAGTATCAAGATTGCAAAGTAATGTTGGATTATAAAAATTAATACCTTTATTATTTCTTGCTCCACCATAGACTAATTCTGCACCCTTCTGTACCGCATCTTTTACCAAATCTTCTACAAATTCTAATGCTTGATGATCTATCATTGGACCTATCTCAACCCCTTCTTCCAATCCATTTCCTACCTTCAATTTCTGTATAGCTTTGGCTAATTTGGCTGTAAACTCTATCTGTACACTTTCATGAACAAAAATTCTATTGGTACAAACACAGGTTTGTCCAGCATTTCTGTATTTAGAAATTATAACTCCTTCAACTGCCTTATCTATATCTGCATCTTCAAATACTATAAAAGGGGCGTTACCTCCCAGCTCCATAGATACTTTTTTAACAGTGTCTGCGCATTGTTTTATCAATATTTTACCTACTTGAGTAGAACCGGTAAATGATAATTTTCTAACGATAGGGTTGCTCGTCAATTCTCCTCCCACTGCTCTAGAATCACTAGAGGTTACCACATTAAAAACCCCTTTTGGTATTCCTGCCTTTTCTGCCAAATAGGCTAGTGCCAAAGCAGATAAAGGAGTGTTTTTTGCAGGTTTTACTACAATCGTACATCCAGCAGCCAGAGCGGGAGCTACTTTTCTTGTGATCATGGCATTAGGGAAATTCCATGGCGTGATTGCTGCTACAACGCCTATTGGTTGTTTTAAGGTGATTATTCGTTTATCTCGAGTATGACCAGGAATAACATCACCGTACACTCTTTTTGCTTCTTCAGCAAACCATTCTACAAATGAAGCACCATAACGTATTTCTCCTTCTGCTTCTGTTAGAGGTTTTCCTTGCTCAAGGGTTAAAATTTTTGCCAAATCTTTTACATGCTCAATTTGTAAATCAAACCATTTACGTAAAAACTCTGATCGTTCTGTAGCTGTTTTTGATTTCCAGTCAATAAATGCTTTATTGGCTGCATCAATAGCTTCTCTGGTTGCTACTTTCCCTAAATCTGCTACTTCTGTAATGAATGAATCATCAACAGGGTTTATGACATCAAATGTTTTATGATTAGAATCAGATACCCATTGTCCATCAATATAGGCTCTAGTTTGTAGTATGTCGTTATTATTAAGTTTCATAGTTTATCTGATCGCATTTTTGGTAATATCTAATCCTTTTACAAGTTCTTTTATCTCTGTAGACAAAATAATTTCTTTTTTATCGATCTCTATCTGAAAATATTGTTCTAATAATTTCATTCCTATTTGTGATATTTGTTTTCTTATTTCAAGTGACCTGCCTTCTCTTAATCGAAATAATAAGTTTACCATTTTATAAGCATTATTTCCGTTGATTATATAATGATCTGTAGCTGCTACAGCTCTACATTTTACTCCTAATGCTGAAACATGACCTGTTGCGATAAGTTCATTTTTCAACTCTTCAAAAAAATGATTAAAATCTATAGAAACATTAGTAGAATATTCTAGGGTTATATGTGGCATAGGTATTAGTTTGCTATGATAGGTCTTGCTTCCATCTTGGCTTCTCTTATAGGGGTATTTATAAATGAAGACCCATTCTCAAACCAGCTTCTAGGAGCAGGTGCGCCCCATAATGTTTGGCGTTGTGGGTTTTCTAAATCCCATCCCAAAGGCTCCAGATCTGGGTCTACTGTAAGGTAGTCACAGGTATATATTTCTATTCTATGTCCATCAGGATCTAGGATATACAAGAAAAAAGCATTGGATACTCCATGTCTTCCTGGGCCTCTCTCTATATTATCAACAAAACCAGATGTTGCCATTACATCCAATAAATGGATAATATTTAGTGCAGTAGGTACCCATATTGCAGAATGATGTAGTCTAGGGCCATCTCCGTTGGTCAAAGCCATATCGTGCACATTTCCTTTTCGATGCATCCAGGCGGCCCACATTTCTCCTTTTTCTGTGGTGGTGTATTCAGTTAAACGGAAACCTAACTCATTTACGAAGAACTCATAGGTTTCCTGCGCATTAGGTGTAAAGATATTAAAATGATCAAACCGCTGTGGATGCATTCCTTGATATGATTTATATTCACGAAGCTTATGAGCTACTTTTTTCATTCTAGCATAAAATTCTAATATAAATCCTTGAGGAGTGGTTACTTTTAATGTTCTGTCTTCTGCGTATTTTTCTACCCATTCGGTTTTTATATTTTTATGATCCAGATGTTTTTTGAGTGCATCCAAATCTTTTTCAAAAGCTACTTTGAATCCTACTGCCACGACACATGGCTCTTCTGTTTTTCTTAAAATATACGAATGATGTTGTTGCTCTTCTAGGCACCTTAGATACAAAGCATCATTAGTTCTTTCGGTTTCTATTAGACCCAGTGTATCTACATAAAATTTTCTGGAAGCATCTAAATCTTTAACGCCGTATTCAACATGACTACAACGAATAATATTGAACGGAAGATTGAAATTGTGTTTCAGGATTTTCATTGTCTTTTATTTTTTTTATCTTTTTTTATCTTTTTAATAACTATTTTATGTTAACCAGGTATTAGTCCAGCCATTCATGTCATAATCACTCATACATTTTTTCACCATTTCTGTGCATTTGTCAAGAGATTTAGATACAGTTGCTTGCCTCAATATGTCCAAGCGTTGTAAATCCTGACTCCCAGAATAGTTTCGTTCATATAATGAGTGTCTACCTGCAAATTCTGAATACATAGAATCCCATATTAATTTGAAGAGTTTGATCCTGTCATTGGCATCTAACCCTGTTCCTACATAGTATCTCTCTATGTATGGGCGTAATTCTTTGTTTTGTAAATCTTTATTGCTAGAAATAGTATATACTGGTGCACCTCCTAATACGCTTTCAAAAATCTCACGTACTCTATCCCAGCAATTAGACATATATAATCGTAATGCTGCAGCAACTTCTGCGTTAGGAACGACTCCTGTACCACAAGGAGCAACATCATTTACCATGCTAGTGGTTAGTGACCACAAAGTGTTTTTTATACCGATCAATTCCCCTGTTCCTGCTTGTACTCCTCTAAACTGAGCGGTCCCTGATGCTTTGGTTCCTTCTGAGAATAATCCTATACAAAATTCTAATTTGATAGCTAAGCGAACTGCCGCCTGTAAGTTATATCGGTTAAAAAAACCTGATTCTTTGTAGAATTGTTTACATCTATCGATATCTCTATATACCAATACATTTTCCCATGGGATAAATGCATTATCCATAATAATTACAGAATCATTTTCATCATATCTGGATGATAGTGGTGCATCATATGCGCTATTAGCATCATGCTCATAAGATGGTCTACAGATCATTTTAAGACCTGGTGTATTCATATCTGCAAAAAATATGACAGCCATGTCTTCATCTCTATCTTTTTCCATCATAGAAGTGATATTACCTGTCAGCCCAACAAAGGTGCCATGAGTCAATACTGAACCTGTTGCTACCATTTTTGCTCCAGAGACATAAATACCCTTATCATCTTCTTTATCTACGCTTACAAAAACATCTCTAACATTGATTCGATCTTTGGACCTATCTACAGGTGGATCTACCAGCACATGATTCAGAAATAAACATTTTTCAGCAGCTTTTTTATACCAATTAATAGCATTCTGCTGAAATTCTTTTTGATAAAACCCAGCATTATCTTGCAGATGCGCCATAAAAGCGGCTTTATATTCTGGGGTTCTACCCATCCAACCATAGTTTATTCGCTGACTAATCTCTATGGCTTTTCGTGCATCATCTAGTTCTTTTGATGTATAACTAGGAGCAAAAAACTTATGAGTTACAATTCCGTTTTTATCAACCAATAAAAGATCATCTTGATACTCTTCATCGTGCATTGCATCATAGAATCTTGCAATACTTCTTGCCGAGTTTCTAAATGCTTTATGTTCTGCTATATTGGTAATCTTCTCACCATTAAACCAAATTTCTCTACCATCATCTAATGAATCCAGATATTCCTGACCTGTAAAAATTTTGTTTTCATATTCTTTTGAAAATGGTTTATTCTGTGCAGTGTTTTGTTCTGTAATCATAATAAATTTAGATTAATGTGTTTGTATATGTTCTATACTTACCCGAGTAATACATTAAAGGGTTTACATCTTCATTTCTTTGTAAATCTTTTACGTTGCATAGTACCAAGTAATGATCTCCTGCAGGAATAATTTGGTCAACCTCTGTTAGGTAATATCCTAAGGCATCTTTGATTACTGGATAATTTTTAATACTCTCAAATAATGCGTGATGGTCTAAATGATTTTTGCCTGCAAAGTGATTACTAATTTCTTCTTGTTTTTCTGACAAGATGCTAATGGTAATTTTCTTTCCTTTTTCAAGCGTTTCAAACAGCTTAGTTCTTGTATCTACAGAGAACAAAACCAATGGTGGATCTAATGAAACCGATAAAAAAGAATTAGCTGTCATTGCTCTAACTTCAGAAGTTATATCCCCTGAACTTACAATGGTAATTCCCGTTGCAAATCCACCTGCTACTTGTCTTAATTTTTTTGCATCCATATGTGTTATTTTTTACCTAATTGTGGAATGGTATGATCTCCCAATGCAACTGATATATTTTTAGTTTCCATGTAGAAGTCGAAACTATATTCGCCTCCATCACGGCCGATACCACTGTGTTTTACTCCTCCAAAGGGTGCTGGTAAATGCCTTATGTTTTGAGAATTAATCCATACCATACCCGCTTCAACATCATGTGCAACTCTATGTGCCCTTCCTACATCTTTGGTCCATATATAGGCAGTAAGTCCATACTTTACACTATTAGCAATCTCTATGGCCTCTTCTTCTGTATCAAAAGGGATTACAGTAAGAAAAGGGCCAAAAACTTCTTCTTGAGCAATGCGCATATCTTTGGTCGCATTTATAAAAAGTGTTGGATTTACATAACACCCATTTGTTAAGTGATCTGGTGTACCACCACCCACAGCAAGTGTCGCTCCATCTTTCTTTCCGATCTTACCATAGCTTAGTACTTTTTCTTGATGAGTAGGATGTATCATTGGTCCAACTTCGGTAGTAGGGTCTAGTGGGTTTCCTACGGTAATATTTTGAACTCGTTTAATAAGTTGATCAACGAAGTCTTTGTAAATACTTTTTTCAAGAAGGAGTCTGCTACTAGATGTACATCGTTCCCCATTAAGACTGTATTTCATAAAAACAGCAGTATCCAAAGCCCGATCTAGGTCTGCATCATCAAACACTATAATTGGATTTTGTCCTCCTAATTCGAGATGTACTCGTTTTAAAGTAGGAGCTCCTTGTTTCATAATCAGACTTCCTGTAGTTGTTTCTCCTATAAAAGCTAATGCTTTGATATCGTTATGTTCTGTCAATGATTTTCCTGCCACTTCACCAAAACCATTTACTACATTCCAAACTCCTTTTGGTAAACCTGCCTCATGTGCCAATTTCACCAAATAACTTGCTGTCACTGGGCTAAATTCTGCAGGTTTGTGCACTACTGTACAGCCTGATGCCAATGCTGGTGCTATTTTCCATGTACTAAGCATAAATGGCGTATTCCAAGGAGTAATTATCCCAATAGGGCCTATAGGTTGTCGTATAGTGTAGTTAATATGATGAGTATCTGGAGTGGATAATCCATTAGGTGCATCTATAACTTTATCAGCAAAATATCTGAAATTTGCAGCACCTCTTACTGCTGCTTTTTTCATAAAGCGAATAGGCTGCCCTGTATCATAACTCTCTAAAACAGCAATTTTATCGGCATGCTCTTCTATTTTATCAGCAATTGCATACAAGATATCTCTACGTTCTTGATGAGGCATTTTTTTCCACGATTTAAATGCTGTCATCGCTGCTGTAGCTGCTTGATCAATATCTTTTTCATCAGATAAAGCTACCTTAGCTATAAATTCTTTATCTACAGGTGAATGTGTTTCAAAAGTATTTCCCGATGAAGCTTTTAACTGTTTTCCATTTATAAAGTTTTTTATTCCTTCTTTTTTGAGTTTAGGTAAAAGCTGGTTCAGTATTTTTAAATTAGTATCTAACATTTTATGTCTAAAAGTTTTAAAATTGTGTGGATTGCTCACTTGATAAAGGTATTCTTGTTACAACGAACATCTTTGTATTTTTGTGTAAGAATTATTATACTTTTGTGTATGTTTATTTTAGCTTATCTCTAAGTTGTTGCGCTCCATTGGCTAATACTAGTGTATCTACACCAACCCCTAATAAGTTCGCTCCTTTGTTTTTATAAAACTCAATAAGTTCTTCTGATAAGGCCAGTACCCCTGCTGTTTTTTTCTTTTCTTTAATTTTGATTAGTGCACTGGCAACAGCTTCTTTTACTACGGGGTGTGCTGGATTTCCTAAATACCCCATAGAGGCAGCCAAATCAGCAGGGCCTATAAAGACACCATCAACTCCATCTATATCTAAAATTTCTTCTAAATTGTTAAGCCCTTTTATGGTTTCTACCTGACAAATCAAACACATCTGGCTGTTTGCTTTGGCAAAATAATTTTCCAACCGGTTCCATTTTGATGCTCTCGCTAGGGCAGTACCTACCCCTCTAATGCCTTCTGGTGGATATCGCATATCTTTTACTAGCTGTGATGCTTGTTCTGCGGTTTCTACCATTGGCACTAATAAATTTTGGACTCCAATATCCATAAGATTTTTTATCAATACTGAATCTCCAACGGGTGGTCTTACAATAACCTGAGATGAATATGCTGATAGTGTTTGAAGTTGTAATTGTATTTTTCTTATATCAAATGGGGCATGTTCTCCATCAATCAATATCCAATCAAAATCAGCACACGCAATAATCTCTGCAACTACTGTGTCAACCAAACCATTCCATATACCATAGGTCAATTCTCTATTTACAACGCTTTTTTTGAATATGTTATCTCCTAATTGTTTCATCTATTTATTTTGTTTATTGTTATCACTCAGGTAGAATTTGCCAATAATCATTTTCAGTTGATGTTAGCCGAATTATTATGACTCATTTCATAATGTTATATGAATTTACATTCAATTGTACCCAGCTCATTATAATCTGCTACAATGGTGTCTCCTGCATTGACTTTTACAGGTCTTGTAAAGGAACCAGCCAAAATAATTTGCCCAGGTTCCAGCGCTATATTGTGGTTTGCATATTTTTGAGCTAGCCATGCAACTCCTCTTGCGGGATGATCTAGTACAGCGGCAGCAACTCCAGATTCTTCAATAACATTATTTTTGTATAAAAGAGCACTTATCCAGCGTAAATCAACTGCGGTTGGCTTTATTTTCTTATTTCCTAATATAATTGCAGCATTAGCTGCATTATCAGCAATAGTGTCTCTAATTGTTCTTGTATATCCAGTATCAGGATGTACTCTATATGTTCTTGCGGCTATCAATTCTAATGCAGGAACTACATAATCCGTAGCGTTTATAACGTCTGTAACCGTCAAGTTTTTACCAAACAGAGGCTTCTTTAATACAAAGGCTATTTCTACTTCGATTCTAGGGTCTGAAAATTCAGAAACTTTGATTTCACATCCATGATCAAAATGCATACTGTCTAGTAATGTTCCATAATCAGGTTCATCTATAGCCATTGCTACTTGCATTACTTTAGAAGTCAACCCAATCTTATACCCAATAACCTTTTGTCCTTCTTTTTGTTTAAGTCTCATCCATTCTTCTTGAATAGCGTAAGAATCTTTTATTACCATTTCTGGATACCTTACAGTTGTAGCTTCTATTTGTAAGCTATTTTTTTCTGCACTATGCAATTGGTTTGCTTCTTCTTCTATTTGCTGTTTGCTGAGCATACTATATCTTTTTTGTATAGTACATAGTTCGTTATTTAGTTATGAATTTTTTTTACAAAAAGTGTAGTATTCCTTTTGGTTTAGTGTATGCTCTTTTCTTTTTTTGATTAAGACGTATTTTGCATATAAGCTAAAGTAATACTGCACTTTATTACAATAAAAACAAGGTGATGAGCGCTATTTTTGATACTCAAAATCAACATTTACCTATGAGATTTGCATCTTACAATATCAATAACAGAATAACGTACGGCTCTGTAATAGAAAAAGAAAACACTATTTTCTTAACAGATATTGGAAAAGATTATGGTTATGATCTATGTCACTGGATAAAGACAGGAGCATTAGATAAATTAATAGCTATAGCAAGAAATACTGAAATCTCTTATAGAGAAAAAGAGGTTGTTTATTTGTCGCCTATACTTTCAGGAGAAAAAATTGCGTGTATTGGTGTGAATTATGCGAATAGAAATGCAGAATACAAAGATAATTCTGACGTACCAAAATATCCCAGTTTGTTTCTTAGATATCAGGATTCATTTACAGGACATAAAGAAAACTTAGTGCGTCCACCAGAATCAAACCAATTAGACTATGAGGGTGAAATCGTCATTATCATAGGAAAACCAGGAAGACGTATTCCTGAAAATAAAGCTTTTGAACATATCGCAGGTCTAACATTAATGAATGAAGGAACTATACGAGATTGGGTTCGACATGCAAAATTTAATGTGACTCAAGGTAAAAATTTTGAAAAATCAGGAGCTATAGGCCCTTGGATGGTAACCGCGGATGAAATTAAAGATTATACCAATCTTACTATTGAAACACGCGTTAATGGAGAAATCCGACAACAGGATTCTACCATAAACTTAATGTTCTCTTTTGCTTATATTATTTCATATCTAAGTACATTCATGACGTTAAAACCTGGAGATATGATTTCTACAGGAACTCCTAATGGTGCTGGAGCAAGGTTTACTCCACCCATATACTTAACTCCTGGAGATATTGTAACGGTTGAAGTTCCTGAAATAGGAATTTTAAAAAACGGGATTGAAGATGAGATATTATTATAAGCATTGTTTTTGAATATATATATTGCTAAACACTTTATATCTATTAAAACATATCTAAAGAGGATTCACAATCAATAACTATAACTTTTATAATAAATTATAAAAAATACCCTCATAATAATATTTTTTCTTTTGAGAGAATTTTAAACAACAAACGACTTTTTGTTTTTGAAAATCCCAGCACTTTTTTTGTTAATACCAAGAAGATGAATCATTAAAAATATTCCAAGAATACAAAAATCCGATCTTAATGTTTAGCATTATTTATTAAAGAGTGTTAACATGAACTAAAGTCGCGTTAACATCGCAAATAGAGTAGAATTCCTTTTAAATAGTTACTTAACTTTCACTTAGTAGACTCAAAACACAAACTCAATTATGAAGATTTTAAATAATGAACCAAGTAAGCCTAATAGCTTAGATCAAATTAGAGATCAAGCCAAATATATTTTAACCGAAGTCATGCAATTTCGGCGAATGGTAAAATCTGAAGATATCTGTGATTCGGCTTCATGTACAAGGTGCCAAAAACAACATATAGACAAGATTATTACGGCAATTAAAGAAAAAAAGAAAATTAAGTTTGTCTTACCTGCATTTCCTGGTAAATCTCCAAACCCAGCAAAAGTTTTAGGACACCTCCCAGATATGGCTGAAAAAAAAGCGCTTACATTTTTAAATAATCTCTGTAAGCAAATTCAAAAAAAACATGAACCAGGGGCAGAGGTAATTATATGCTCAGATGGTAGGGTTTTTAGTGATGTTGTTGGGATTCCAGAAAAA
This sequence comes from Aquimarina sp. I32.4, assembly GCF_002924285.1. Lineage (NCBI taxonomy): Bacteria > Pseudomonadati > Bacteroidota > Flavobacteriia > Flavobacteriales > Flavobacteriaceae > Aquimarina > Aquimarina sp. I32.4. The sequence goes on from NZ_PGUB01000002.1 coordinate 86,567, forward strand.
GATGTGACAGCTTACCAGATGGAAATTGATTGTATTATAGAAAAATTAAACCTAACAGCGCTTTCTGTTTTTAATCTTGATAATATATATGTAGATGGTAATTTTGATCAAGCGCGTTCTGAACTAATAGAACAGTATGGACAAGATTTGGATAGTTTAAAGACTAAAATAAAAAAAGGAGGAAACGGTTCAAACGATCCAGAAGAAAAAGAAGCGAATCGTCTTTATTGTGGGCTTACACGATTTCTAGTAGAAGATTTACTATTTCCTGGACAGACTAGGTCTAAGAGTTCCATTCAAAAAGAGTGTAAAATAAAAGCATACCAAGCAATTATAAGAAGTAATGCGTGGACTGATCTAATTGCAGAAAAATTCCCTGAGGCCATTCGTTTATCCATACATCCACAGATTTGTGGCTCTAAAAAAATTGGAATTCAACTTCTAGGTATAGAAACATGGATGACTCCTTGGCATGCAGTCGCAGTAAATACTGGTGATAAATTTATATTAATGAAGCATAAAGAAGCTCAAAAATTAAATGTAACATTGGTTGAAGATGTAAATGGCCGTCCTAGTCACTATGAACTTATTCAGAAAAACAAGAACTAAAAACAGAATATCAATTTTAGAATAAAAAAATTAAATAGTTAAGTTATGAATTTTATAGCAACAAAATTATACCCATTTGGTTTATTAATTGAGCCCATTAATGGGAAAGAAGATATTAGAGATATAGATGTAAATGAACTACAAGATGTTTTATCACGTGAGCATTTGATTGCTTTAAGGGGATTTCAAAGTTTTGATAGTGCAGAGGATTTTTCTGACTATTGCGAAAAGTATGGAGAAATTAGTTTATGGCCTTTTGGAAAGATACTGGAGCTGATCGAACATGACAACCCTAAAGATCATATTTTTGATAATACCTATATCCCTCTTCACTGGGATGGTATGTATCGAGAACAGGTTCCAGAAACTCAGGTGTTTCATTGTGTGAACTCACCTGGTATTGATAACAAAGGAGGAACAACTTTTGTCAATACAAAATTGGTTTTAGAAAAAACTCCTGAAAGTGTTCGTGAGTTATGGAACAAGATTACTTGCGCTTATTCAAGAAAAATGGAATTTTATGACAGTAAAACGATTGCTCCACTTCTTACAAAACACCCTGAAAAAGATTTCTCAGTAATTCGTTACTGTGAACCGCCTCATAATAATGATGAATCTTTTATTAATCATCCAGGTTTTGAGGTTGAAGGTATTCCTAAACAAGAGATAGAAAATTTTATTGAAAACCTTAACAAAATACTCTACTCTCCTGAAAACCTATACACACACCAGTGGAAAACAGGAGATATAGTATTTTCTGATAATCATACTTTGTTGCATGGTCGAGAAGCTTTTACTAAAGGGGCACCCAGACATATAAGACGAGTACAGCTATTAGGAAAAACTCCTCTTGATAATCCTCATTTAATATATACAAAATGATTAGAAAAGAAACAGATATTCTTATTATTGGAGCTGGACCTGTAGGATTATTATGTGCTTATTTGGCAGAGCTTTCAGGATTGAAAACTATCATAATAGATACGTCTGTAGGCCCATTAGAAGTTGGGAGAGCAGATGCTCTTAATGCAAGAACATTACAGCTACTTGAGGTTGTTGATTTGTTCAAAGAGCTTTACCCGTTGGGCTTGCCTTGTAATACAAGTTCAGTATGGGAAAAAGGGAAGTTTGTATCTCGTCAATCTTCATGGTGGAATGAGCTGGAAGGATGTTTTCATAAACATTTTTTAATGTTAGGACAAGCATTTGTAGAGAAGCTCTTAGACGAGAAGCTTACATCAATTAATGCTCCTGTAGTTAGACAAACAACAATAGAAGATATTCAAATCACAGATCAAGGATGTATAAGTACGCTCTCTAATAAAGAGATAATAAAGTCTACATATCTTATTGGTGCAGATGGTTCCAATTCTTTTGTAAGAAACTACTTCAATATCCCTTTTGAAATCACACGCCCTCAAATTATATGGGCGGTAATTGATGCAGTATTTGAAACCGATTTTCCAAAGGTTCCAGAAATAATTGTTTTTCAGGCAGAAACATCAGATGTTGCTTGGATTCCAAGAGAAGGAGAGATTGACCGATTTTATGTCAGAATGGACCGCAAGGATTTTATTATGGAGGATGCTATAGAAAAAATAAACCTTGCAATGGCTCCACATACAGTTAAGATAAAAGAATTTGTTTGGTTTTCTCAATTTTCTGTAAAAGAATCTGTTGCCGAAAGCTACCTCATTAAAGATCGTGTAATTCTAGCTGGGGATGCTTGTCATATTCATTCAGTAAATGGAGGACAAGGTTTAAATACAGGACTGGCAGATTCATTTAATTTAATTTGGAAATTGAGTATGATCAAAAATCATGGAGCTCATCAAAGCCTGCTTAGTTCATATGAAAGTGAAAGAAAACCAATCGCTTTAAGTGTAATTGAAAGTTCTGGAGAACTTGTTCGTTCTACAAAATATTCAAACTCTGGCACTCATGCAAAAGATTATGTGAAGATTGTAGAGAAAAGAGCTGGAAATATTACAGGGATGGGAATTCGCTACAGTGAAAAAGGAATAATTAGAACAAGAGTGTATGATCTCATAGTACACCAAGAAAAAGATAAGAAACGACTCTATTCTCTTCTTGAGTATACTAAATTTACTCTTCTTTATTTTAGTGATCAAAGAATAGATTTAGAATTACCAGATTTTGTGAACTTACTACAAATTCATTCTAATAATTCACAATATGGATTTTGGACAGAGAGTAAACATTATAAAGATCAGGTTATTATAGTAAGGCCCGATGCTTATATTGAATCTGTAGGTACACTAAACGAAATAAATACTTTAATTAAAGGTCTTGTTGCTAAATATTCTAAAGGTTACATATAATATGGAACAGGAAACAAAATAAAACGTAACTACAAATAAAAAAACAGAATCAATATGCCATACATATCATTTGAATCAGGTAAGCTTGAAAAAAAAATCAAGCAGAAATTAATTGAGCAACTAACAGAGGTATCAGTAGATATTACTGGAATTCCAAAAGAGCTATTCTTTATATCAATAAAAGAAATTCCAGATGGTGATATAGCTGTTGGAGGGAAAACAGTAACAGAAATGAAAAAAGAATTAAAAAAATAAGTAAAGAGGCTAGTAGTTAACAGTTTGATATTTGGGAATGTCACTACTTTGTTGTTAGCTACTAGTTTTCTTATTTTCATTTTACTGTTTTATATTGATTTCAAAGGAGAAGCTCCTTATAAAACAGAGACTCCATACGCAAAGATCTTGTTTTGTACACATTCTAAAAATTAAACATAGTATTGTTATTGGCAAGATTCTCTGTTGGGATATCTTGACTAATGCTCCAATGAGCAGCTACCTTTCCCTCTTCTAATCTAAACAAGTCATATAATGCGGTCTTTTTTTCTGAAAGCATTCCTTCACTAATAGAGAGAACAAAGTTTCCTTCTCCAAAGACGGCATGCTGTTTAATGTATCGAGGAAAAAGAGAACCTTCTTGAACTGCTTTAATAAGACTTTCAACTCCATCGGAAAGCATCATATTATGCTGATGAAAATCAGTTTGAAAAAATTGAGGGATGGTAGTTATTATTTTTTCTACACCTTCATTTGTTAGAAGATTAAACAGCTCAATGATTTTAGACTTATTCATTTCAGTTTTATTTAAGTCATTTATTTCTGTTTTACCATCTAGTAAAGATCTATCGGATGCATTTGGTAAACCCATTTCTGTCATAACATTCCAGTGTTCTGCAATAAGACCAGTATTATCAAAACGAATGATATGAAAAGCTGCTGTTTCATCAAAACCAAAAGGAATAGCATTTATCCATTTATGATGCATGATGATGTGATTGCCATCTTCTAGCATGCGAATATTTTCAATTTTACTACCATAAGCTTTTAACTTAGGTATCATAGAAATAAAAGCAGCTCTTCCTGATGGTACCTTTGGGTTATGTTGGATATAACCTTCATGAACCATTTTTTTAATCGTTGATTCATCATATTCGCTAACAGCTGTATGATATGCTTTGGCCTTTTCTTTATTACTCATGTGTTGTTTTTTTATAAATAGGTTTATACTTTTATGATATAACTAAATTAGTGTTTTATAACAGTAAAGAGAAGGCAATTACTTAAAAAAGAAGAGGTTTAGATTGAAAATAAAATAATATATTCCGAATCAGATATAACTTTTGTAGGACGCGGTTGGAACGTATTTCTTTTGGTGGAAATGATTTTAGAATTGATAGCTAAACGAATCAGAAATGAAATTACCTAGAAATTTTCTTGCCACCAAATCTGTTGCCATAAAATCAAAAAACCCTTTAAAATCAATGTTTTAAAGGGTTTTTTAGTGACCTCGGCAGGATTCAAACCTGCAACCTCTTGAGCCGTAATCAAGTGCACTATTCAGTTATGCTACGAGGCCTTTTTGCGGGTGCAAATATAACTGTTTTTTATAGTATTAACCAAATTTACGCTAATTTTTTTAGAGATAAAAATGCGGTTTATATGGGTTGAGAAAGGCAATGTTTGAAAATATGATTCAAATAGCTTGATAGTACGTTTGTTAAAGGAAGAGTCCAGTGTAAAAACAATTAATTTGTTGATTCTTTTTTTAGCCTCTTTTTTTATTTTCAGTATTTTCGAACGATGAATATAGAAGATTATATCAGGAATATTTCAGATTTTCCTAAACCAGGGGTTTTGTTTAAAGATATTACTCCACTATTGAGTAACCATAAAGCTTTGGTAGCGTGCGTGGATCAATTGGCTGATTTGAGTCCAAAAGGTATTAAGATTGATAAAGTGATAGGGGTAGAGGCTAGAGGATTTATAATGGGGAGTATGATTGCTGAACGATTAGAAGCTGGATTTGTACCCGTGAGAAAAAAAGGAAAATTACCATATTCTGTAGTATCAAAAAGTTATGACTTGGAATATGGAGAAGATATTTTAGAAATACATATTGATGCAATTAAAAAAGGAGAGAATGTCTTAATACATGATGATGTATTGGCTACTGGAGGTACTGCAAAAGCGGTTTGTGATTTGGTGACAGAATTAGGAGGAGTAGTTGTACAGTGTAATTTTATTATGGAATTAAGCTTTCTAAAAGGAAGAGGCAAGCTAGGGGTTCCTGTAGCAAGACTTTTGGAATATTAAAAAAAGCCTTCATTTTTATGAAGGCTACTAAATAATATGGTAGAATTATTTTCTATTTTTTTGTAGTTGCAATAATAGCTCCATCTTTTGCTTTGTCACCATAAATACTAATTGCAGTTGTAGGTTTTAAAAAATCTACTTCGGCTAGTTTATCTGATTTAGCAAGTTTATCTAAAGTATCAAAATCAGCTTCTTCACCATCAATAATAATAAGCTTATTTATATCAGGGTTATCCACAAAATTAAATTTTTGTGATCTTGAGTTATGAAAAGGAGTAGCATGCTGACCATTAAACATAAAGTTTCCGCTTCCATCCTCATCAAAATCAAAGGATTTCATGATTTGATCTTTAAGCTTTTGAATATCCATATGATCATTAAAATTAAAAGCAAATCCATGACCTCTCATGATGCTATCCATATCCATTGCAGGGTTGTTGAATCCAGATTGCTTTTTAAAAACCATAATATCAGACATTCCTGAGTTTGTAATGTATAAACCACCATCTTTGTAGCCTAATTTTATTTCTGAAATTGGTGTATTAGAGGAGGATGAATATTGAGTTTTTGAATTTCCTTTTTTTAAAACAATACTTAAACCAATAATTTCCTTTTGTTTATTAAAATCTATTTTGTTAATAATTAATTCAATATCATTTTCTAAAAAGAATCCTTTTATGTCCTCCAATTCTTTTTCTGTTGTGTTTTTCTTAATTATCGCTGTTACCTCATCAGTGTTTTTTTGAGTAACGGTTAAATAATCATTTTGATGTTTTGTAAATGATGCTAAGGAAAACATACCTAGTATGCCTATCCCAATAAAGACCCACTTTCTCATACTATAAATTTTGGTTGTTTTTATAAATACAATTGATTTTTTCTTAATTACGAAAAATAGACAGAGATGTTGCAAAAAAATATTTTTATCAGCCAAGAGCTCTTTTAGTAATATAAAGTCTCCAACCAAAAATAAGGAGTTGTAGCTTAGAAGCTTTACTAATATCTAAATGTCTTTTTGTAAAGCTAGGAAGTATTGCTTTATTAATTTTGGCGATCATCGAAAAGAATTGTCGTTGCATGATTCAAAAATACAAAAAATGAATCTCTTTTTTGTGAGGTCATTTTTTTTAGATGCAGATGATCTATCAGATTCTATTCAATAGTTCTCTCTTTTTATCTCTTGATATAGATAATGTTTTTCCGTCACTCATTACAATATATCCTCCATCATTGCTAAGTAGTTTAAGGTAATGAGTATTAATTAGGTTGGATTTATGTATTCTAAAAAAGTTGGAAGGAGTTAATTTTTCTTCAAAAAATTTAAGGTTTTTAGAAACCACCATTTGAGGCTGGTTATTTAAAATGATAGAAGTGTAATTACCTTCTGCAATACAATACATAATATCTTTTACCTTAATAACGTGAGAACCTCTGCTATCTGATAGTATAATTTGAGAGGATTCTCTTAATTGAAAAAAGTTTTTTAAGTTTTCTTCTATATTGTTTTCAGGTGTTTTTTCTTTTTCGATAAATTGAGAGGCCTTAGTCATAGCTTTTTTTAATTCTATTGGATCTATAGGTTTTAGCAGATAATCAATAGCATCATATTTATATCCTTTGATAGCATAATCCTCATGAGCTGTTGTGAAAATTATTTTAGAATTTATACGATCTAGGTTAGGGATTATATCAAAAACAGTGCTGTTTCCTAATTGAATATCAAGAAGTACAACATTAGGAGTTTGGTCTTTAAATAGTTTTTTTATAGATGTTTGATCCCAAGCCTCTCCAGTGATCTTCACATAAGGGCAATAGGTGTTTAATAATAATTTTAGGCTGTTACGAGCCATTTTTTCGTCATCAATGATAACGCATTTTAGTGGTGTACTCATGATTGTGATCTATAATTGGCAAATTAAGAATAACTCTTGTTCCTTTTGGTTTATTAGTATGATCTAATAAGTCTGTAACCTCTAGTGAAGTTTCTTTATAACCTATTTTTTTTAGAAGCTTTATTCTTTCGGCAGTATTTTCAGAAGCGATAGACAGATGGTTTCTACTTTTTGCTTTTTTGTTTAGCGAAGCAGCTTTTTTTCTTCCAATACCATTATCTTCAATAATACATTGGATACAGTTATGTTTTTTTATGAAAGATAGTTTTAATTCTTTTTTATTTTTAGTGCTTAACCCATGAGTAACTGCATTTTCCAGATGAGGTTGTATGATCATTGAAGGTATTTTTGGGTTCAGTCCAATTAGATTTTGATCAATGTCTATATGTAGCTTAAATTGATTGTCAAATCTTTTGTTTTCTAAAATGATGTATGTTTTTATAATTTCTAATTCTTCTTGAAAGCTTATGTATAAACTATCAGAGTTCGACAATACCTTACGAATTAATTGTGATAATTCTCTCATATGTTCACTAGCCTCAAATTTATCTTTTTGAAGAATAAAACTTTGTAGTGTATTAAATGAATTAAATAAGAAATGAGGATTCATTATTGATCGTAGTGATTTCAATCTGGTAATACTTACTTCTTCATTAAGTTGAGAAATTTTTAATCTACTTTTTTGATAAATAGTAAAAAAGACTAATGCACATAGTAAAGTAATGATACCAGAACTCAAGGCGATAATTTTACTATTGTAAACCTGTTTGTTGTTTTTTAAATTTTTAGTTTCCAGATTTGTAATCAATTTATTTTTCTCCTTGAGAACCTTATTGTACTCTGATCTGGCGATTTCTCTTTTTAGCTTATTTTTATTAAACTTTTGAAGATACTTTTCTTTTGCTTTTAAATAATAGACAGATTTTTTTAAATCTCCTTTGATCTCAAAGATTTCTGCCAGATCGTTTAAACTCATAATAGTAGAAGGAGGGTGCTCGTTTTTGATTTTGCGTATTGATTTTTTGTAATATTCTATAGCCGTATCGTAATTTCCTAACTTATAATTTAACTCTCCCATTGTATTGAAAAAAAACGACACAAAAGATTCCTTTTTATTGTTAGAGATATTGTCTAGATCAATATATTTATCAATAATCTCTGAAGCTTCCTTGAGTTTATTTTGTCTTATGTAGCCGTATGCTACATTATTAGCTGCAATCTCTAATGAATTAAAACGATCTGGATTTTTTTCTAGTATCTGAATAGCCTGATTAGAAAAGTAAGCCATCGAATCAGGATTGGTCTTCTCAAAAGTAGTAGAGATGTTTAATAAAGAAATAGCTTTCATGTGATCTTTACCAGGTTGAATGTATGCAAAAGATTTTTTAAATTTTTTTCTAGCTATTTCTGGTTCTAGTAATTCACTGAATAATGTACCTTGATTAAGTAGGATAGACCATTTTAACTTCCCTTTTGGATACCCGTGAGATAATTCATCTGCTATACTATAATATTCTAAGGCTTTTAAAAACTGATCATTTTTTTGCATGTAGAAAGCAAACATAGAGTAAATTTCAATAATACAATTCGCCTTATTATTGTCTTTACAATAGCTAAGTAAATTAAAGAACTCTTTAGTTTCTGTACTTTTTAATTGGGTGTATGTATAATAACGTAATAAGGCTAGTTCACTTTTGATAATGCTATCAGTATTATTTAGTAACGTAGCTTTTTGTTGATTTTCTATAAGTTTAGCGAGTATCGAATCTTGTGTTGTTTTTTTTGAATATACATTTGTTATACTACTAGAAGACATAGGAGTAGTAATTAAACAGAGTAGTGTTAAAAGTAGTGGAAAAGCTGTTTTTTTAATTATCATATTGGTGTTATATGGGTAGTGAATGTACAAAAGAATTAAAATTTTGACTTATATTTTGTGATTTTATTGGTTTTATGTGTTAAAAGTAACGGTTCGTGTAAAAAAATAAGCAGTTGGTGTAATGTGTTTTAATTTTAATAAAGGATACAAATAAATTAGTGCAACTTTAAACACAAATTCAATGAAAAATTTCAAATTCCTTACGGTATTATTCAATGCTGTAATTCTAACTGTTTTTATATCCTGTGAAAAAGAATCTTCTTTTGATACTACAGAAGAAGTATCCAATGAGGTTTCTAAAGAAGTATTGGCAAAAATAGAACAGTTACATTATGATTCAAATGGCGTGCGTAAACAAATAATCACTGATATAGATGGTACTCAAAAAGAAATGTATCTTATAGAAGGGGATATCTCTATGTCATATGATCAGATTATGGCTACAGACCTTTATGGTGGAGTACAGAGTAAACAATATAGAACTAATAATTTGGTGAGCACTCCAAGAACATATCGTGTTGTTGGATATAATGGTAATGATAATTTTGGACTTAGTACTGTTGCCCAAAGAGGATTACAATATGCAGTAGCGAATTACAATGCCATTAATATTGGTTTTCAGATAGAATTAGTTTTTTCAACAAATTTTACGGCAAATGATATTGTAGCCTATACGCAAGTAAACTCTAATGAAATTCCACAAGATGGAGTTAGAGGAGTGGCTGGATTTCCTAGAGCAGGAGAACCATTTAAGAGAGTAAAAATTAATGGAGGCGCAAATAGACATGGTGATGACCAATTACTAGAAGGATTATTTACTCATGAATTAGGGCATTGTTTTGGATTAAGACATACAGATTGGAATACAAGACAATCTTGTGGTCAGAGTGGAGAGCCGGCTGCTCCCGAAGGAGCTATTTATATTCCTGGAACTCCAGGAGCCAGCCAGGATTCTTCCTCGATAATGAATGCATGTTTTCCTTATAATGAAGGTGAATTTGGACAATATGATATCGTTGCCTTAGAATATCTATATTAAAATACACACAACTTAGTTTTATTTGCTACAATAGAGCTGTTTTTAAAATAGCATCCTGAAATATGGATGCTATTTTTTTTGAAGAAAAGTATTGATATAATAGTATCTTCGCAAACAAAATTTAAATTTATGATTACTAGCATATTTTATGTTATTATTGGACTGATACTTCTTGTAGTAGGAGGAGAATTCTTGGTGAGATCGTCTGTCGCACTTTCTTTTCGACTTAAATTATCTCGTATGGTAATTGGGTTGACAGTAGTTTCTTTTGCAACTTCTGCACCAGAATTATTGGTAAGTATTCAGGCAGCATTAGACGGATTATCTGATATTTCTTTAGGTAATGTGATAGGGTCTAATATAGCTAATATAGGATTGGTGCTAGGAATCACAGCAATAATTGGTCCTCTGGCTATTGATAAAGATTTTTATAAGTTTAACTGGCCAGTGATGGTACTGTTGTCATTTGCTCTGTATTTGGTTTTAGAAAATGATGGAGTGCTGACTCGCATAGAAGGAATGGTGTTATTATTATCTTTATTGGTATACCTTGTTATATTAATAAGAAGAGCTAGAAAAGCATCTACTGTAGAAGTAGAAGAAGTTGATGATTCTTTAGAGAAAACTTCTAATTTCAAGATTGTTATTTGGTTGCTTATTGGTGGTAGTACATTGTATTTTGGATCGGAGTTATTGGTAAAAGGAGCAGAGACTATTGCTTTTAATATGGGAATTAGTGAAGGTGTTATAGCAGTTACTCTAATTGCAGTAGGAACAAGTGTTCCTGAATTAGCCGCATCTGTTATTGCAGCACTCAAACAAGAAAAAGCAATCTCTTTAGGAAACCTTATCGGGTCTAATATTTTTAATATAGCGTCAGTTTTGGGAATAACCTCTTTAATTCAGCCAATTGCAGTAAAAGATGAGACATTGATGAATGTAAACATTTATTGGATGCTTGGTTTTGCAATGGTTCTTCTTCCGTTGGCATTTGTACCTAAGAGAATGGTGCTTGGTCGTACAAAAGGGATTTTAATCTTTGGTGCTTATTGTGTTTTTATAGCCTTAGTATTTCTGAAATAGAAGAATGATTCTATGTTTTTTCTTTTTACTCATTGAACTTATTTAAACTTTTTGGTTTTAAGTTTGCTTTGAAATTAAAGATCTGTTTAAATGGAATGCTTCGTTACTCTGAGGTAGTTTATTCAAATAAAAATAGAGATAAAAAAAGACACCTTTCTTGGAGCACTCCAAGAAAGGTGTCTTTTGCGTTTAATTTAGTTGGTAAATAGATGTTTTATGCTAATACTGCTGTTACATCTGCGGTTTTTACAGTAGTAACAATTCTTGCAGCAATCTTATAAGGATCTCCATTAGAAGCAGGACGACGATCTTCTAGCCAACCTTTCCATCCGTTCTCTACAGTAATGATAGGTATTCTTATAGAAGCTCCTCTATCAGATATTCCGTAAGAGAATTCATTTATAGATTGTGTCTCATGCAATCCAGTTAATCTTTGGTCATTAAATTCACCATATACAGCTATATGCTCTTCGGTAACAGGTCTGAATGCTTCACAAATAGTTTCATATACTTCTTTAGAGCCACAAGTTCTTAGAAGTTCATTAGAAAAATTAGCATGCATTCCAGAACCATTCCAGTCTCCTTTTATTGGTTTTGGATGATAATCAATATAATATCCATAGTGCTCAGTTAAACGATCGAGTAAGTATCGAGCAATCCAGATTTCATCACCTGCCTTTTTTGCACCTTTGGCGAATAATTGAAATTCCCACTGGCCACTAGCTACTTCTTGATTGATGCCTTCAAAATTAAGTCCAGCAGCAATACATAAATCAGCATGTTCCTCAACAAATTCTCTTCCGTGTGTATTTCTTCCGCCAACAGAACAATAATACATACCTTGAGGACCTGGATAACCACCCACAGGGAACCCTAAAGGTAATTGGGTGTTTTTATCCATGATAAAGTATTCCTGCTCAAAACCAAACCAAAAATCATTGTCATCATCATCAATGGTAGCTCTTGCATTAGAAGGGTGAGTAGTTCCATCAGCATTCAGAACTTCGGTCATAATAAGATAACCATTTTTTCTTACAGGATCAGGATAAATAGCAACAGGCTTTAGTAAGCAGTCAGAAGAACCACCTTTTGCTTGTCTTGTAGAGCTACCATCAAAAGACCACATTGGGCAATCTTCAAGTTTTCCACTAAAATTTTCTACAACTTTTGTCTTACTTCTCAGATTAGCAGTTGGTTCGTAACCATCTAACCAAATGTACTCTAATTTAGTCTTATTCATAATTATTACTTTATAAATTGAACACTTACAAAAACCAAAATTAGGCTATATTTATTTTAGGCCCAAAAAATAGGGGGGATAAAACTAAAAAAGCATATATTTTTGAAGATACCCTGTTTTTTTTAAGGGCATTTTGAATAATTGTTAATATAAAAGAAAAGATTTTTCATATCTATAATAGAAACTTCTTTTATCTTTGTGTAAAAACTTAATTAATTATGTCAACACTTAGATTTCAAGCTCTAAAAGAGACCTTACATCGTGAACCTGTATTAGTTACAGAAGATGAACGACGATCTGCGTTGTTTGGTGAAAATGTTTTTGATCAAACGACCATGCTTCAGTACCTAACAAAAGATGCTTATAATAGTGTGATGGATGCAATAGAACACGGTTCTAAGATTGATCGTAAGATTGCTGATCAAATTTCATCTGCAATGAAGGAGTGGGCGCTTTCTAAAGGAGTAACTCATTATACCCATTGGTTTCAGCCACTTACAGGAGCGACAGCGGAAAAGCATGATGCTTTTTTTGAAACTATTGGTAATGGGCAAGCAATAGAAAAATTTGGAGGAGGTCAATTAGTTCAACAAGAACCAGATGCATCTTCTTTTCCTAATGGAGGTATTCGTAATACGTTTGAAGCTAGGGGGTATACCGCATGGGATCCTACTTCTCCTGCCTTTATTTATGGCACAACTCTTTCTATTCCTACCGTTTTTGTTGCATATACAGGAGAAGCACTAGATTATAAAACACCTTTGTTGAGAGCTTTGCAGGCAGTTGATAATGCAGCTACAGCGGTAGCAAAATATTTTGATAAAAATGTAAAAAAAGTAAATGCCTCTTTAGGATGGGAACAAGAGTATTTCTTGATTGATAGTGCGTTGGCATACTCAAGACCTGATATTGTGATGACAGGTAGAACACTACTAGGTCATTCTCCTGCAAAAGGCCAGCAATTAGATGATCATTATTTTGGAAGCATTCCTACCAGAGCCTTGGATTATATGAGAGATCTGGAAACAGAATGTATGTTGCTTGGTATTCCTGTGAAAACACGTCATAATGAAGTAGCTCCTAATCAATTTGAGCTAGCTCCTATTTATGAAGAGACAAATTTAGCCGTTGATCACAATTCTTTACTTATGGATGTGATGGATAAAGTTGCTACTCGCCATAATTTAAAGGTTTTATTACATGAGAAACCTTTTGCAGGAGTAAATGGATCAGGGAAACATAATAACTGGTCGCTGGCAACCAATACAGGGGTTAATTTATTAGGGCCAGGAAAGACTCCTATGAGTAATCTGCAATTTTTAACATTTTTTATTAATACAATCAAAGCAATTAATGAAAATGAAGAATTAATGAGAGCTGGTATTGCGTCTGCTAGTAATGATCATCGTTTGGGTGCTAATGAAGCCCCTCCTGCAATTATGTCGGTGTTTATAGGAGAACAATTGACAGCAGTGCTGAAAGAATTAGAAGGAGTGACAGATGGTAAATTATCTCCACAAGAGAAAACAGATTTAAAATTAAATGTTGTAGGGAAAATACCAGAGATATTACTAGACAATACAGATCGTAATAGAACTTCTCCTTTTGCCTTTACAGGAAACAAATTTGAGTTCAGAGCAGTAGGTTCAAAAGCAAACTGTGCAAACCCGATGACAATACTTAATACAATAGTTGCAAAACAACTAGTTGATTTTAAGATAGAAGTTGATGCATTAATTGATAAAAAAGGACTCAAAAAAGATGAAGCAATTTTTAATGTATTAAGAGAATATATCAAACAATCCAAAAATATTCTTTTTGAAGGAAATGGATATGGTGAAGAATGGGAAAAAGAAGCAAAAAAGAGAGGGTTAAGTAATAATAAAACCACTCCTGAAGCTTTAAAAGCAAAGATATCTAAAAAGAACGTGAAGCTTTTTGAAGAGATGGGAGTGATGAATAAGATAGAAGCAGAAGCTCGATATGAAATAGAAGTAGAAGAATATGTGATGAGAATTCAAATAGAAGGCCGAGTTCTTGGAGATATTGCAAGAAACCATGTAATTCCAACAGCAATACGTTATCAAAACATGCTGATAAATAATGTTTCTGGATTAAAAGAATTATATGGTAAAGATTTTAAAAAATATGCCAAGGAGCAAATGGAGATTATAGAAGAGATTTCTGAACATATTGGAAAAATCAATACAAAAGTTAATGAAATGACTGAGGCTCGAAAAAAAGCTAATAAACTTGACGACCTAGAGAAAAAAGCTTCAAGTTATTGTGACAAAGTGAAGCCTTTGTTTGATGAAATTCGGTATAGCTGTGATAAGTTAGAATTATTGATTGATGATGAATTATGGCCATTAACCAAATATAGAGAGTTATTGTTTACTAGATAAAAGCGTAAGAATTAACTTACTAACTCTTTTTGGGAAATAATTTAACAAAAAGTTAACTATTCCTGAAGCCTTTAAAACCCATAGAAAAATGTTTTTCTATGGGTTTTTTGTATGTATTTCATCGAATAATTGAAAAATTCATAATAATAGCTTAATATTTTGCTAAATTTGATAGTATCAAAATGGTCGTCATACTTTTGATACACCCCTTTATAAGTCCCAAAATATATTTTTACTTAAAGTAAGATAAAAGATTAGATATTTTCTAGTCTTAGTTAACTCTTATGCTGTAATTTTTAAAGAATAACTCAATTTAATCACTTTAATATATATCACATATGAAAAAACTAGTTTTTGGCCTGGTAACTTTATTAAGTACTACGGCAATGGTCGCACAATCAAATAATAGTAATGTTAATCAGACAGGAGATGATAATGGAGCAAACATTGTACAAATAGGGGATTCTAATAGTTCTTTAACGGTACAAGAAGGTACAGCAAATTCAGCTGAAGCTATTCAAGGGAGTACTTTGTTTAATTCTAATAATGGAATTGTAGAACAATCACAAACAGGGGACAAAAATTCGGCATTTGCACAACATGAAGAGTCGGGTAACCAAGTGTATCAAGTTCAGGTAGGTAATGGTAACTCTGCCAGTGCTACTCAGAATTTACAATATTTTGGAGGAGGTAATATCACAGAACAGCTTCAAGAAGGAGATAAGAATGAAGCTACTGTATCTCAAGAAGGAGAAACCAATGTTGCAAACCAAGCTCAGTATGGTAATGGTAACTCTGCATCAGCAGAACAGTTGGGGGTAGATAACTATAGCGAATTGGCGCAAGAAGGTAATCTTAATATATCTACTATAATTCAACAAGGTGATAATAACCTCTCTTCACAATCTCAAGTAGGAGACGCTAATATTGCTACAGCAGAGCAATGGGGTACTAATAATTCTTTGAGCCAAGATCAACAAGGAGGAGGAAATAATGCAAATTCTGTACAAGGAAGTAGTGTTTTTGATTCTAGAGGAGGAATAGTAGAACAAGTTCAGGTAGGGGATGAAAATGATGCCTTTGCCAATCATGAAGAAGATGATAATACAATTCTTCAAAGCCAAACAGGAGATGCAAACAGAGCGAATGCAACACAGAATTTAGGATCTTTTGGAGGGAATAATTTTGCCATACAAATACAAGAAGGTAGTGCAAATCTAGCAGAAGTATCGCAAAATGGGACAAGTAATATCTCTGATCAAGCTCAATCAGGAGAACAAAACACTGCTTCAGGAGAACAATCAGGAGCAGATAATGTATTGGTTCAAGATCAATCAGGATTTGGTAATGTTGCAACTTCTGAGCAAGGAGGGTTTTTCTTTACATCAAGAGGAGGGTATGTAAATCAGTACCAGTCTGGTGATGATAATAATGCCTATGCTAGACATGAAGAAGACAATAATACAATACAACAAGCGCAATTAGGAGATAGAAACAATGCCTCTGCTACTCAAAATATTTTGTTTGTAGGAGGAGAAAATACAGTTTCTCAAATCCAAATAGGAACAGGTAATGTTGCAGAAGCTACGCAAGAAGGATATTCTGATTTAAATTTAGGAGGAGAGAGTAACTTAACAAGCCAAATTCAATTTGGAGATGAAAATACTGCAATTTCTTCTCAAAATGGAGTAGGGAATGTAAGTGATATACTACAGTTCGGAACTATGAACGTAGCAGAAGATACTCAATTTGGAACTGGGAATATGACAAATGTAACTCAATCAGGAGATATGAATGCTAGTGTAATTTTACAAACAGGAACTAATAATATGGCAGAAGTAGTTCAAAGCGGTTCTAAATAAAAAAATAGATTTTATTTAATAAACTTAACGTCAGGATAAGAGTTGTGCTCAATTATTGAGTGTAACTCTTATCTTGATTTCTTAAAACCCTTAAAAATGAATAAAATCATCGTTATACAGTTGGTCATGTTTTTTTCTTTTTCCTCCTTTTTTGCTATTCATGCACAAGAGGTAAAAGAAGAAGGACAATTTTTGACTACTAATCAAGATAAGTTTATTGCAATATCTCAAGTCAATGACGTATTATCTCAAAATGATAGAAATAAGACATCAGTTGTTACAGGAAATAATGTAGTTTTTATTCAACAAATAGGAATAGATAACACAGTATTTTCTAATGTTGTAGCAGAATCTTCGGATATTCGTATAATTCAAAAAGGAGATCATAATAAGATAGATATTAATGAATCAGCAAGAACGATTGAAAAAGTAATTTCTCAAACAGGAACTAATAATTCTGTAATAGATTTTTCTTTTAATTCTGATATAGCAACAAAACTAGAACTTCTTCAAGAAGGGAATGACCTTATTTTTGAACGATTTGGTAGTAATGAATTATCTAAAAATTTGAAGTTTAAAATGTCTGGTGATGCCAGAACGATAATAGTTAGAAGTTTTTAATAACAAAGGAAGATTTAGTATGAAGTTTAAGCTTGTCATACTTACACTATTTTTTTTTCAAATAGTAACAGCTCAGTACACAAATACTGATGTAGTTGCTAAGATCAAAACACAAACCATTGGTGATATAATTGCTGTTGTAGGAACGGCTACAAACACTACAGAAGTTAATAAGAGCCTAAAATATATCGTCTCTGTTTTTAAGACAAATATCAATAATAATATATCCAAAAATAAACAAGAAGGAAGGTTTACATTAGAAGCCAATGAAGGAAAAGAACTCTCAAAAGGAGTGATAAATGTAGATGAGACCAGTAAAATAGTAGTGCTTTTATTAATCTATGAAGAAGATGTAATTATAGGTAAAGATAGATTGGTTTTTAATGAAGGAGCAACCAATAAACAACTACAGAAAGAAGAGAGTTCAACTGAGGATGGTATAGAATTAAAAGGAATAGTTATAGAAGAAACAAAGACTAAGCCTGGAAGAGATTTTTATGAATTCTTTTTCAATATGTACTCAAATAATCAAATAAACGGGAGTAAAGTTGTAGGTATTTATGAAAAATTAAGCTTTGGGCGTAGCACAATCATCCAGGTAAAAATAGAAGATAGCGTTATTCATGAATTTTTAGGAAAACCAGATTTAGAATATTTAGAACACATGTCAAAAGTTTCAATAAGAAAAGTATATAAATATTTCAAAGATTTAAAAAAACAGAAGAACAATATCTTTCAGTATTAAAATAATATATGAAATCAGTTATAATTACATTTTTTGTTATGTGCTCCATTACCAGTTTTTCTTTTGGGCAAAATTTGGTATACAAGCCTGTCAACCCCGCTTTTGGAGGAGATACATTTAATTATCAATGGCTTCTTAGTTCTGCAGAAGCTCAGAATGAATTTACAGACGGTAGTGACTCATCTAGAGATCAAAGGTCAGACATAGAGAGGTTTACAGAGAATTTAAATAGCCAGTTATTAAATCAAATATCAAGGACTTTATTTACCGAACAGTTTGGAGAAGAAGGACTCACAGAAGGAACCTTTAGTTTTGGAACACTATTCGTAGAAATTTTCCCATCAGGAGAAGGATTGGTAATTAATATTTTAGATACAAATACAGGAGATCAGTCCCAAGTAATAATTCCTAATTAATTTTTTAATGCATCATAAGTTTTATAGAATATTTACAGCAATATCTTGTGCAATTTTATTATCGGGATGTGGCGCATATTTTAATCAGCCTATTACTATAGAAAGCGCTCGAATTGGAGAAGATACAGAAGTAACAAAAACCTTAAGAGATTTCCCATCACCAAAAGACCCCGTTGTGGTAGGAGTTTATAAATTCAGAGATCAGACTGGGCAATACAAACCAACAGAAGCAGGAAGCACATTTAGTACAGCAGTCACTCAAGGAGCTACCACAATTTTGATCAAAGCACTAGAAGATTCTAAGTGGTTTGTACCCATAGAAAGAGAGAATTTGAGCAATTTGCTTAATGAACGTAATATTATACGCTCTACCAGAAAAGAGTACAGAAAAAATAAAAACCCTAATGAACCACAATTGCCTCCTTTGTTGTATGCAGGGATTATTCTAGAAGGAGGAATTGTTTCTTATGACTCCAATATTATTACAGGAGGATTAGGAGCAAGGTATTTTGGAGTAGGGGGGTCTACTCAATATAGACAAGATAGAATAACAATTTATTTAAGAGCTGTTTCAACCTCTAGCGGTAAAATATTGAAAACAGTATATATATCCAAAACGATATTGTCACAAGCACTAGATGCAAATTTCTTTAGATATGTACGATTTAAGAAATTATTGGAGGCAGAAACAGGTTTTACAAAAAATGAACCAGCACAAATGGCTGTATCAGAAGCAATAGAAAAAGCTGTAGAATCATTAATTGTAGAAGGAATTGAAGACAAATTATGGGCTGTTAATGCTGAGCCCAAAGAAATAGATGCGCTAGTAGAAAAGTATAATGAAGAAAAAGAAGAAGCGCAAAATACAGCATTATACGATAGGTATTTTAAAGAAAGAAGATCCAAAGCATCTGTTTTTATAAAAGGAGGAACAGCATTGATGAGTGGCGATCTTAATAAACCAGAATACACTTATGCAACAGAAATAGGAGCAAGATGGTATTTTAATCCATATCTCAATGTCAATGCAAGTGCGCATAAATTTGAACTCACTAACCAAAACTCATTCTCACAAGGATTCAATGCATTTGAGCTTAACACAGAATTGAGTTTATTGCCTTTTGAAAAACTATCACCTTTTATGTATGGTGGAATTGGAGTGGTTAATAATGACGATTTTGAGACCACTTTATTTAAGTTGCAATATGGAGTAGGAATAGAATATTTGATATCAGATAAGGTAGGTGTTTCAGTAAATGCAGTACATAACTTAGTGCTCAGCGATGAATTAGATGGAGTAGTACAAGGAAAAAGGGATGATCAATACTTTAATTTTTCATTAGGAGTTAATTGGTATTTTGGGAGCAGCAAGATGAAGACAGATAGAAAAAATAGACAACAAGAAAAAAAGAAAAATCAAGAATTGCATAAGTTGAAGAAGAGAAATAGAAGTGTAAGAAAAAATACAATCAAAAATAATCAATAGTAAATTCTATTTAGTGCAAGAAAACAATACAAATAAACAGATGAAAGAGTTAATCATAAAAATAATAGCTGTCTTTGTAATTTTAATTACCGTTTCATGTAGTGAAGACACTATTGATTTAGAAGGTTTAGGTGCTGTAAAAGGAAAAGTAGTAAAAGTAGGAACCAATGAACCTATAGAGAATGTGAAAATTTCAACAAACCCCTCTTCAAGTACAGTTTTTACAGATAAAGATGGAGTATATCAATTAAATGATGTTCCCTCAGGAGAATACTCCTTATCGGCACAAAAAGAAGGCTTATTAGCAATTTTTGAAGGAATTACTGTGATTGCCAATAGTGAGTTAGAAGTTGTGTTAGAAATGGATATAGCAACAGCAACCAATCGTGCCCCTGCTGCAGCAATATTATCAACACCAATAGATAACGCTATAGATCAACCAGTAGAAGTAAAGTTAGTTTGGAGTGGTAGTGATCCCGATGATGATGCACTGACTTATAAACTAAGTTTGAGAAATGAAGAAAATACCACAGAAGAAGTATTTGAAAATATTACAGACACAACATATACTATTTCAGGATTATCATATAGTACAAAATACTTTTGGCAAGTAAGTACAGATGATGATATTAATGAACCAGTAAATAGTACAGTTTTTGCTTTTGAGACAGAGCCAGCACCCAATAATAGGATTATTTATACCAGATTAGTTGATGGTAATAGTGTGATTTATTCTGCAGATGAGAGTGGAGGTACAGAAATAGCACTTACTGCAATCTCAAAAAATAGCTTTAGACCCAGAAGAAATACAGCAAATGGTAAAATTGCATTTTTACAATCTGTTGGCTCGCAAATCCATTTGTTTGTGATGAATGAAGATGGTTCAGATGTAAAACAAGTAACCTCTACAGTTGGCGTCTCAGGGTTTAATCTTGAAGAGATTGATTTTTCTTGGGATGGCAATGGAGCAAAACTATTGTTTCCTAATCAAAATAAATTATATAGCATAAATATAGATGGAAGTGGCTTGAGCCTAATTTATCAAACTACAGGAGATCTGATAACAGAAGTTGATAAAAATGAAAGCACAGGAATTATTGTGTTAAAAACCAGTAATTTAGATGGGTATGCAGTGCAGGTTTTTACTATTGATGAGGTAGGAACAGTACAAGACGTTGTGCTTACAGGTATTTCTGGAGCTGTAGGAAGTATTAATTTATCTGTAGATGGAACCAAATTATTGTATAGCCACGACATATCAGGTTCAGAAAATGTAAACTACAGACAATTAGATACACATATGTTTATCTATGATTTTGGAACGACTACAAGTACAGATTTATCTACAGATAAAACCGCAGGAACCAATGATCTAGATGCTAGATTTTCTCCTAACGAAGCTAGTGTGATTTATGTAAATACCTCTAATGACGGTATTTCAGAAAGAATTATACAAACGGTATCTATTCTAGATTTAGATGGAAGAACTGTTTTATTAGAAAAAGCATCTATGCCAGACTGGGAGTGATTTTGTAAAGACGTATACTACTCAAAGAACGTCGCCTTGTTTAGTAATTTTTAGAGATGAATTTTTGAAGTATAATTCATACAACGTAATTCGCAATTCGTAATTAATTAAATTATCTTTGCGCTCTAATTTTCAATATCATGAGCGAAGAAGTAAGTAAACGCTACGCGCAACGTGGGGTTTCTGCATCAAAAGAAGATGTACATAGTGCTATTAAGAATATAGATAAAGGATTGTTTCCAAAGGCCTTTTGTAAGATTGTTCCTGATTACCTTACCAGTGATGAAGAATATTGTCTTATCATGCATGCAGATGGGGCTGGAACCAAATCCTCTTTGGCATACATGTACTGGAAAGAAACAGGTGATGTTTCTGTATGGAAAGGAATAGCACAAGATGCACTAATCATGAATATTGATGACCTATTATGTGTAGGCGCTACAGATAATATTATGCTTTCTTCTACCATAGGAAGAAACAAAAACCTAATTCCAGGAGAGGTAATTTCGGCAATTATAAATGGAACAGAAGAATTACTTATCGAGCTTAAAAATTTTGGAGTAGAGATTCATTCTACTGGGGGAGAAACTGCCGATGTAGGAGATTTGGTACGAACAATTATTGTGGATTCTACCGTAACTGCTCGTATGAAACGTAAAGACGTAATTGATAATGCAAACATAAAAGAAGGCGATGTCATTGTAGGATTGGCTTCTTTTGGCCAAGCTAGTTATGAAAAAGAATATAATGGAGGAATGGGAAGTAATGGGTTGACCTCTGCCCGTCACGATGTATTCAATAAAACCCTTGCAGAAAAGTATCCAGAAAGTTTTGACCCATCAGTTCCTACTGACCTGGTATATTCTGGTAAAACAAATCTAACTGATGAGGTTACAGAATCTCCTATAGATGCAGGTAAATTGGTGTTGTCACCAACAAGAACCTATGCGCCAATAATCAAAAAAATACTATCGCAATACGATAGCAAAACGATACATGGGATGGTACACTGTAGTGGTGGTGCACAAACCAAGATTCTACATTTTATAGACAATCTGCATATCGTAAAAGATAATTTATTTGATGTTCCACCTTTATTTAAATTAATTCAGGAAAATTCTGGAACAGACTGGAAAGAAATGTACCAAGTATTCAATATGGGCCACCGTATGGAGCTATACGTCTCTCCAGAAATAGCAGAAGATATTATCTCAATTTCTAAAAGCTTTAATGTAGATGCTCAGATAGTAGGACGTGTAGAAGCTTCTGATAGTAAAAAACTTACCATAAATAGTGAGTTTGGAGTGTTTGAATATTAATAAGATATATACTTTGTACAAATGAGAATTGCTAAGATTATTTTTTTTGGTAAGATATTGTGTTTCTTAATGTTTTGTAACTCTTATGCTCAAACCATAGATGAAAACAATTTTGAAGAGAGTATTAAAAACGAACTTACAAAGAAATACTTATTTGTTTCTACATTAGAAAATGGCTTTGCAAGAGTAGAAAACAAAAATCATAAAGAAGGTTTTGTTAATAAGGAAGGAGTCGAGGTTGTTCCTGTAATTTATGATGCTGTGCGACCATTTTCTCAAGGATTAGCGCAGGTAAAAAAGAATAATTTATGGGGTTTTATAAATACAGAAGGAAAAGAGGTAATCCCGTTTAAATACACTAGAACCGAGAAGTTTAAAGGGAATACAACTGTAGCACAAAACAAAAAGGGGATTTTTGTTATCGATCAACAAGGAAAGATTAAGTATACCATCAAAGACCAGTTACCAAACTTCTTGACTGTGTTTGATGATGAATATATCTATTTTGAAAATGGCTTCTATGGAATAAAAGATTTTGAAGGCAAAATTATAGAACAACCTATATATGACAGATATTACATATCCAATAAAAATGTTCTTTTTTTAGAAAGACATCAGAAAAATTATATCTATAACATACGTATAAATAAGAGATCTACTGTAGCTTTTGATAAAGTAAGAACATGGAGAGATGATAATAAAATCTTTGTAGAAAATGCAGGAAAATCAGGAGTAGTTTCAGATACTTTTCAAATCATAGTACCTATAGAGTTTGATTATGTGAGAAACAATGATGATAACACAATTTTTGATGGACGAAAAGGTGAAAAATCTGTTTTTTTTGATGAAAATGGAAAGGTAATTTCAGAATGTACGCTTAGAGATTCAATTTTTTTAGAAAATGGACTAATTCGAATTGTAACCATAGACGACTTTGAAGGAGTACTTTCAAAAACAGGAAAGTTGATCATACCGTTACAATATGAATTTATCTCATTGAAGAATGATAGGATCATTGCAGAAAAAAAGAATAAAAAAGGGTATGATGTTTTTACTATTGAAGGAAAAAAAATTAAAACCTTTAATGCAAACCATCTAAGTTTTCAAGATGGGATTTATATGATAAGTCAAGGTTCAAAATGGACTGTTTTTAATACAGATTTTAGTTTGGTTTCCTCAGAAAAATTCGAAGACGTTAAAATCTTTAATAAAAATCTTATAGGTGTTAAAAGCAAAACCACTTGGAAATTGATTAATGCGCAAGGAAAAACAATTAATACCACGTTATATGAAGACCTATTACAAAATAAAATAGGATTTTTGGTTGCAAAAAAAGAAGGGAAATGGGGATTGTTGGATTATGAGGGTAAGAACATACAGCCCTTTATTTTCGATAAGGTAGAATATGGGAATAAAAAACATGTTCCAGTAAAAAAAGATGATAAATACTCCTTTGTTAATTCTAAAGGAGAATTGCAAAGCGATTTTATTTTTGATCATGCACCTAGATTTGATAGGTATAAAGGTTGGTTAAGTAGCTTTAGTAGTGATCAAAAGTATGGAGTGGTAGATACACTTGCAAATACACTAATATCTAATAGTTATGATAAGAGGGTAAAGATCATTGAGCCTAATGAATTTTACAAAGTAGAAAAAGAAGGATTACAAGGAATTGTTGGCAAAAAAGAAACAGAAATTATACCAACAATCTATAAAAAAGTATCTTATTTTAGAGATCAAGGAAAATACTTTTTCGTAGTAAAAAATAGAGAAGGTAAGTACGGGATTTATAGTTCAGAAGGAACTCTAATTCTAAAACCAGAGTATGGTCCAATCCATACGTATCAAAATGCATATCAGGGAATTATAGTAGTAAGAAAAGAGAGGAAAGAGTTTTTATTTGATCTCCATAAAGAAAAAATAAGTGGAGGCCCCTATGATTATGTGACAATGATCGCTGGTAAAAAAATATTTTCGATTAAAAATGATGATAAATATACGTTATTTGATGCTGTACGTATGAAAGAACTTTCCTCTGTTAAGTATAACTATATTGGAGAATTTCTATTTGATATAACCCCTGCAGTAAAGAATGGTAAAGGAGGTTTTATTGATGAAAAGGGAAAAGAAGTAATCCCGTTTATTTATGATAAAGTATCTAATTTTTCCAAAGGAATTGCCAGTGTAAAAAAAGAGGGGAAGTACGGATACATCGATAAAGAAAATAATGTAGTAATCCCGATTATTTTTGATAGAATAAAACATTATCCTTCAAAACATGACAATGGCAGCATTATTACAGTAATAAAAGATCAGAAATATGGATTATATGATGTGTCAGGAAAAGAAATAGTGGCTCCAAAATATCAGTTTATATCTAGATTTAATGAAGGATATGCAACTTTTAAAGAAAACGATAAATACGGAGTATTCGACTTTACAGGAAAAATAGTATTGCCTCCTAAGTATTATAGTCTTAACAATTTTCATGAAGGACTAGCTGTATATGCGCAAAATGCTTATACCTATGGATATATCAATAGTAAAGGAGAAGAAGTGATCCCAGCCAAGTTTAATTATGCAAAAGACTTTAAGAACGGACAGGCAGAAGTAAAGCTAAAAGGTAAAAAAGTAATGATCGACACAGAAGGGGTACCATTAAACAATGATGGGATAGAGATAGAAGAGGTAGAAATAGAAGAAGAAACTATAGATTAGTAGGCTACTTAGCAATTTTAGAATACTTCTCTTTTAGCAACTTTAATTTAGGATCAATATATTTTTTGCAAAAGGGTTTTTCTGGATTATTAGAATAATAAAGCTATATTCTATAATACGACTTAACTAGTTATCTTTGTTTTAAAACAAGTGCAAATGGTACCAGAATCTTTCACAGAATTTTTCAAAAGCCTAGATGAATCGGGTCGTGAGACCGTAATTAGGGAGCTATTATCTATGGTCGATCCTTCAGAGCCTGACTTGTATACTGTTCATTCCGAGGTGCAACAAATCCAGTCACTACATTGCCCTAATTGTCAAGACATCGATATCCGTGCAAATGGCAAGGCTAATGGTGTGCAACGTTATTTTTGTAAATCGTGCAAGAAGTATTTTAGGGAAACTACAGGTAAAGTTACTTTTGGTTTAAAAAAGGGGAACTTGCTTAGTGTTTATTTGTACCATATGCTATTAGGCAATTCGATAAAGAAATGTGCTGAACAGACAGGTATCTGTCTCCAAACTTCATTTGACTGGCGGCATAAGATATTAAGTGCCTTTGAAGGGGCTGTTCCTAATGGTTTTGAAGGTATTGTAGAGAGTGATGATATTTTCTTTCTTGAATCTGGCAAAGGAAACAGGGAATTACCTATA
>NZ_PGUB01000003.1:0-87768 GCF_002924285.1 Aquimarina sp. I32.4
TTGGTTGCTGTACTGGTTGCTGTTGTTTCTCCTGTAATATTCGGGTTATCTGCCGCAGACCAGCTAAAGGTAACTCCGCTTAGATTTACATCTCCTGTAAGATCATGAGCTAAGGCAACATCACTACAAACTATATCGGTTGGTGCTGTAGCTACAAAAGGTTTTGGATTTATTGTTACTGTATACGTATAAGAATCCCCAGCACAACTATCTGAACTTGTAGGAACAATAGTATACACAACTGTCTGAACCGAACCACTCGTATTAGTCAACACATCAGTAATACTGGTCGCTGTACTGGTTACCGTTGTTTCTCCTGTAATATTCGGATTGTCTGCTGCAGACCAGCTATAGGTAGTACCGCTTAGATTTACATCTCCTGTAAGATCATGAGCTAAGGCAACATCACTACAAACTGTATCGGTTGGTGCTGTGGCTACAAAAGGCTCTGGGTTTATTGTTACTGTATACATATAAGAATCGCCAACACAATTGGCTGAACTTGTAGGAACAATAGTATACACAACTGTCTGAACCGAACCACTCGTATTAGTCAATACATCGGTAATACTGGTCGCTGTGCTAGTAGCCGTTGTTTCTCCTGTAATATTCGGGTTGTCTGCTGCAGACCAGCTATAAGTAGTACCGCTTAGATTTACATCTCCTGTAAGATCATGAGCTAAGGCAACATCACTACAAACTGTATCGGTTGGTGCTGTGGCTACAAAAGGCTCTGGGTTTATTGTTACTGTATACATATAAGAATCCCCAGCACAACCACCTGAACTTGATGGTGTAATAGTATACACCACAGTTTGAACAGAGCCACTCGTATTAGTCAATACATCGGTAATATTGGTCGCTGTGCTAGTAGCCGTTGTTTCTCCTGTAATATTCGGATTGTCTGCTGCAGACCAGCTATAGGTTGAACCGCTTAGATTTACATCTGATGTAAGGTCATGATTCAAAGCAACATCACTACAAACTGTATCGGTTGGTGCTGTAGCCACAAAAGGTTCTGGGTTTATTGTTACTGTATACGTATAAGCATCGCCAACACAATTGTCTGAACTTGTTGGTATAATCGTATACACAACTGTCTGAACGGAGCCACTGGTATTGGTCAACACATCAGTGATACTAGTCGCTGTACTGGTTGCTGTTGTTTCTCCTGTAATATTCGGGTTATCTGCCGCAGACCAACTAAAGGTAGCTCCGCTTAGATTTACATCTCCTGTGAGATCATGAGCTAAGGCAACATCACTACAAACTGTATCGGTTGGTGCTGTAGCCACAAAAGGTTCTGGGTTTATTGTTACTGTATACGTATAGGAATCGCCAACACAATTGTCTGAACTTGTTGGTATAATCGTATACACAACTGTCTGAACGGAGCCACTGGTATTGGTCAACACATCGGTGATACTAGTAACTGTACTGGTAGCTGTGGTTTCTCCTGTAATATTAGGATTGTCTGCCGCAGACCAGCTAAATGTAGTACTGCTTACATTTACATCTGATGTAAGGTCATGATTCAAAGCAACATCACTACAAACTATACTGGTTGGTGCTGTGGCTACAAAAGGTTCTGGATTTATTGTTACTGTATACGTATAAGAATCCCCAGCACAACTATCTGAACTTGTAGGGACAATAGTATACACAACTGTCTGAACCGAACCACTTGT
This sequence comes from Aquimarina sp. I32.4, assembly GCF_002924285.1. Lineage (NCBI taxonomy): Bacteria > Pseudomonadati > Bacteroidota > Flavobacteriia > Flavobacteriales > Flavobacteriaceae > Aquimarina > Aquimarina sp. I32.4. The sequence continues at coordinate 1,689 of NZ_PGUB01000003.1, forward strand.
ATTGGTCAGCACATCAGTAATACTGGTTGCTGTACTGGTTGCTGTTGTTTCTCCTGTAATATTCGGGTTATCTGCCGCAGACCAGCTAAATGTAGTACTGCTTACATTTACATCTGATATAAGGTCATGATTCAAAGCAACATCACTACAAACTATACTGGTTGGTGCTGTGGCTACAAAAGGTTCTGGATTTATTGTTACTGTATACGTATAAGAATCCCCAACACAATTATCTGAACTTGTTGGTGTAATCGTATACACTACGGTTTGAACTGAGCCACTGGTGTTAGTTAATACATCGGTAATACTAGTGACTGTACTGGTAGCTGTTGTTTCTCCTGTAATATTAGGATTATCTACCGCAGACCAGCTAAAGGTGCCCCCACTTAGATTTACATCTGATGTAAGATCATGACTCAAAGTTACACCACTACAGATCGTTGTGGTAGGTACTGCGGTTACAAAAGGTTCAGGGTCTACCGTTACTGTATACATATAGGAATCCCCAACACAATTATATGAACTTGTTGGTGTAATGTTATAGACTACGGTTTGAACGGAGCCACTGGTATTAGTCAATACATCCGTGATACTAGTAACTGTACTGGTGGCTGTTGTTTCTCCTGTAATATTAGGATTATTTACCGCAGACCAGCTAAAAATTGAACCGCTTAGGTCTACATCTCCCATAAGATCATGACTCAAAGCTACATCACTACAGATTCTATCTATTGGAGAAGCAATTGCAGTAGGTTTAGGATTTACCGTTACTGTAATAGTATAAACTACACCTAAACAACTTGTAGCATCACTGGTCGGTGTAATCGTATACACTACATCTTGAGGTACTATTCCTGTATTTATCAATGTATCTGTAATTGTAGCGTCAGAAGATAGTGTTGTCGTTTCTCCTGTAATATTGGGATTATCTGCCGCAGACCAACTAAAGGTAATTCCACTATTAAAATTATCTATATGATCAATCAAATTTTGATTTAAAGAATCTTCGGTACATAGTGAAGTTGTCATGCTAGTATTTAATACTGTGGGTAATGGCTGTACCGTTACTGTATAGATATAAGTATCCTGAAGCATCCCTCCGCCATCAAATGCATTAATCGTATAAACCACACCTTGGTTTGCTGTTCCTGAATTTATTAGTGTATCTGTTATATCAGATGTAGTGGTAGTTGTAAGGGTTTCTCCACTAATCAATGGGTTATCTTCCGCAGACCAACTAAAAGATGTGATAGAAGGATCTGTATTTACAGTCAAATCATGAGAAAGCGTAGTGCCTCCGCATATAGTTTCGACAGGATTAACAGAAATCGTTTCTATGGCAGTAGGTGCTGTAATACTACCTGTTCTAGGACTTGCAGTAACAGTTACTGTATTATTAATATCTATTTGATTGGTAATATCTGTAGCTGTAATCACATACTCAGATGTCCAAGTAGCGGTTTCTCCTGGTCCTAGCTCATCTACACTAGTATCCAATCCATCATCTGTTCCTGTAGTATTTTGTAGCATGGGAGTGCTTAATGTTCCACTACCAGAATGTGCATCATTAATGGTAATGTTATCAAAAGTTACATTACCAGTATTAGTAATTTGGTATGTATATGTAACGGTTTGCCCTATCGTAACATTACTATCATCATCTGCAACCTTTGTTACTGTCATAGATGGTGTTGATATGGTAGATACTACTGTTGGATCATCTACTGTATTATTAGGATCATTGGGGTCATCTGATAAATCTGTAACACTTCCTCCCCCTGGATCAACACTTCCTACTGTTGCAGTATTTATTACTTGAGCTGCATCCAAATCTTCTTGTGTCAATGTATGGGTTGCAATAAAAATTGCGATTTCTGTAGGCAGCATACTATCTACAATATTATCTCCCCCAGTATCTGTACCTGTTGTGCTTTGCAGTACAATAGTATCTGCATTGGGGTCAACTACATTGATATTAGTCAATGTTACATTTCCTATACTAGTGGCAATTATGGTATAGGTAATCACCTCTCCAACGGTATCATATGCTCCATCGGCAGGTGGACTACTGACTTTGGTCACATCTAATTGTCCGAATTGAGGAATACTGACTACTGTAGGATCATCTGGGGTTATTGTAGTGGGATCATCTGATGTATCGCTTATAACTGCTCCTTCAATAACTTCGGTACCTGTTACCGTTGCTGTATTAGTTGTATTTCCGTTATCGAAATCATTTTGAACAATAGTATGTTGTGCTGTGAAAATTGTAGAGGCTCCTGCTGGTAAGTTTGCTACAGATATCGGACTTATACTTCCTAGATCAGCGTTTGGATCTGTTATAGTTACATTATTAATACTCACATTCCCTGTATTAACAACTGTGAGTTCATACGTTATAACTTCACCTATAGCATTATACAACCCATCTGGTGCAGGCTGTGCTATTTTTTGAAGAACAAGAACACCTTTTTGATCCATGGGTGTAATCGTGGGATCATCTTCATTATTATTAGGATCATCAGGATCATCGGATATATCTGAAATTACAAAACCACTTGATAATGTTCCTTGTGCTGTAGCTGTATTTATAACCTGATCTGCTTCTATATCTGCCTGCGTAATGGTATGAGTTGCTGTAAAATTGGCCGACGCTCCTACCGCAAGGTTATTGACAGAAGCTGGCATCAAACTACCTGAATCAATATTAGGGTCAACAATAGTTACTAATGGAATTACTTGATCTCCCGTATTTGTCACTACAAAATCATAGGTTATTACTTCCCCTACAGTATCATAACTGCCATCTGGTGGAGCACCATCTGTTTTGGTTATTGCTAGTTCATTATTAATTATGGTTATATCTTCGGTATCATCATCGGGTAAAACATCTGCTTCTACTTCTGTTTGAGAATTAACGATGGTATTAGTGACTGTGGTTCCCGATGATACCTCATTGATTGTAGCTTCTACTGTCAGCGTGTGTACTTCTCCACTAAACATATCTCCGATAGTCCAATTAGGGGCTGTCCATGATCCAAAACTTGGGATTGCTGTTCCAAAACTAAGCTCTGATGGTAGTATATCATTGATCACTAAATTGCTTACAGGGTCAACGCCAAGATGTTCTACTGTTATTGTAAAAGTAACTATGTCCCCTTCGATTCCAGAAGTATTGTCTACTGTTTTTGTAAGTACAATTTCTGGAGCACAATTATAGACAGACAAAATTGCCGAATCATATGTACATGTTCCTCTAGTAACTCTTACAAAGAAGTCTCCAGGTCCAATAGGAGTGTAGGCACTTGTGGTTGCCCCTGATATTTCAACTCCGTTTTCAAACCATTGATATGCATCAAAACTGGCAGAGATTTCAAACACATCAGATCCTGGTAGACAGCCTCCTCCTGTTACATCAAGTTGAACAACTGGTACTGTATCAAATCCTGAAAAATAGCCTGCTATTCCTGCATTGCCACTTACGCCAAAAAAACCTACTGCGATTGGCCCTGTAGATTGTACTTTGACATCTCCTGTGAGGCCTGAAACTGTAATTGTTTTCCAATCTGAAGTTCCCGCAACTGGAATAGAGGATGGTAGTGTAACAATTCCTGTATTATCGGTTACTACAATATTAGCATCTGGAGTGCTTGATCCTGCTGTAATTGTAATTCCTCCTGTAAAATTAGCTCCAGCTACATTACGTATATCATGAATATTATCCATTTTGGGGGGCAGTAAGCAGTTTACTGGAGCAATAAAATTTAATCCCCCTGTTTGTATACCACTGGATCCAGCTATATTTTGATATGCATATATTTCTTTGGTCGTAGTTACATACATGTTCCCTCCTAAAGAGGTAGAGGAGTAATTGGTTGCAGGGATTACAAAATATTCTCCATCATTAATTGTAGCAACTGGAGTTACTGAACCATTTACAAAAATATCTGTTCCGTTCTGCGTACCAATAATAATTGGTGTTTCGTTTACATTAGACCCATTAGTTCTAATAAATACATACTCTCTACCTAATACGTTTTCTGGAACAGGTTGATCTATTCCAGCATCACGACTGTTACTTGTGGCAGAGGGAGCTCCATTAAGGTTTCCATTTGATATTACTATATTTTTATTAGATTGTATTGTTGCTCCCAACCATCCATCAATATTTGCTGTCGTATTATTTCTAGGGGCCTCCAGTACATATGATTGTCCTTCATTCAAAGTAATTGTTAAATTATCTGCTGTAATTCCTGAGGCGTTACTTGTATTTCTAAATGTGCAATCTGTATCATACCCAAAGATAGTAACTGTAGTATTGTCTGCCGTTGCCATAATTCCAACTACCGCATTCAGCGTATTATGTCCGTTTCCATAATTTGGTCTTCCTCCCCATTTAAAAGAGGTTCCCATTGCTTGTCTTCCTTTTGATGTTAATGAGGTTGCTTGAGAATTAGACCTCCCTCTATAATTCACATAAAACTTCTGCCCACCAGCTGATTCAAATTTCAACCCTGAATTACTTAATACTATTCCTGCACCATTTGTACTAATGAGTGTAACGTTATTGTTTCCGTTTGCCAGATTATAGGTTTGAGAATTGATATTGGACAACCCTGTTATTGTTGCAATGGGAACTGCATTGTTTCCCCTGTAAATATCTACATTGAAAGGTATTGTCTCTGGTGTAGATAAATAAATCCTTTGTTGGTTTATCGACCCTGTGCCACCATTACCTTGTTTTAGTGGTGGTAAATAATGCAAATCACTTAGTTGTCCATAAGTATGAAGAATACCGAAAATTGTAATAAAAAGAAAAATACAGTGTTTTTTCATATGGAGGGAAATAACAATTAATAACAGGTAATACGTACTAACTAATTTAATTACTTCCTTTATTAAAATTTTGCTGGTATATTTGAAAACTCAACGATCATCGATCAAATACATAAAAAAAAGACAAAATATAATTTTTCATTAAAATGCATACCTACTCTGTTCTATCAAAGTTAATCTAAAAACATCGGTATCTATATATGGAAAAACCTCAAACATATGAGGCTTAAAGTGTCTTATGAAATATCTCTGGAAAAGTGAAACGAATTGACCAGAAAAGATCAATTCGTTATTTCGTTACAATGAAAAGAGATCACTGTATTAAATGTCTTTTGATTAACTACTGCTTATTCTGATTTTTTAACGGCTTGCTATTATTTATTTGATGACACCTTATATTCATTTATTATTTGAATATATTAAAAATAGAAAAGTATTCTTTTGTTCAGTAATTACTAGACATCAGATGTAGTAGCTATGGTCATTTTTACAAGGTGTTTTTATGCTTTGTTCACAATAGCATTAAAATTATTTTGTAAGCTTCATTATCAAATATTTTCTATTTACCGTATCACCTGCTTTGCTCTCTACTATTTCATTTTTTTCAATGGCTTCTATCTCCTTAAAAGGGATTTCTTTTGCTAATTTTTTGAATTTCTCTACATCATACAGTTCAAACCTTGTATCTACAAAAGGTAGGGCTTTCATAAAATTCATATCTGCAAATGTGATACATGCCATTCCGTCTATTTTTAAGACTTTGTAGATTTCTTTCAGTAATTCTACAGGATTTTCCCAAAAATAAAGAGTGTTTACAGTCATTATTTTATCAAAACAGTTTTCAGAAAAAGGAAGCGTAGTTCCATCATACAATGCAAATTCTGCCTGCTTGTGATCTACCCATTCTTTATTAAGTTTTTCTGATTCATCCTTCATAGAGTCTGAGATCTCTAATCCTGTATATAATAAATCTGTTGTCTTCGCAAATATTTCTTTAAGGTGGCTTGCATTACCGTGCCCTAATTCTAGAACATGATTATTTGGCTTTAGGTTTAGCTGACCAATGGTATTAGAAATCATCCCTGAATTGGTTTGATTCATTTTCTCTGCTATTTTCAAACCAGCATCTCCTGTAGGATGACTTAATTGTGCTGCTATTGCCTTTAATTCTTTTTCAGTCATTACTTTTTGATTTGTAGATCAATTTATTGTGTATACCGCACAATGCCATGTAAATTGATATGGTTCTTCGTTATATACTCCTGGTTTTTTATCCTCGTGAGTTGCTTCGATCACATAACGCGTTTTAAAGGGTAGATTAAAAATTATCATTCCATTTTTATCTGTCTTCATTTTTTTTGACCAATTTTCTTTCATAAAAATCGTTACTTCTGTTTCTGCCAACGGCTCTCCTTGAAAAATTACTTGAAGCTGTGCTTTATCAGCTGTTGTTGATCGATCTACAATAGTAATACTCTCTGGGTTAATTGCCGCTGTTTGATGCACCGTGCTTGTTCCCACCACTACTTTGGTAACAGAATGATATTGTGGTCTAAAGATACCATAATCATATTTTGTAAAATCTAAGACTTTATATTTTTTATTATCCAATACAACAGAATATGTACCTTCTGTTTTGGGTGTAAAATTTGCTACATGATAAAAATCCTCTGCAGTAGTTTTCAATTCAGTTTTATTACCTTTTTGATCTACTACCCAAAGGGTAAAGTGTTTTGAATTTTCAAATACCTTTCCATCTGTTTTTTCTGAGGTTCCGCTAGAAAACTCACCAAAATATACCCGTATTTCATGTTCCTTTCCTATAGCTCCTGTTGGACTGGTTTCTATCCAAAAGAAATGAGCAAAGGTGTTTGTTGTGCATAGCAAAAAAAGTGCTACTATTCCTATCGTTTTTTTCATTTCGTATGTTGTTTTCATATATAAAAAACACTCCTGAACCTCTATTTTCAGGAGTGTTTTCATGAGTTCTAATTCAATTATTTACTTTATAAATTTTATCACCGTTTTTGATGATATACATCCCTTTTGGAAGGCTTTTTATTAAAGCAGTTTCTTCTTCTTTTGTGGTAACTGTTTTATGTGTTATCAATATTCCATTTATATTATACACAGATAGTAAGAATTCTTGAAATATATTCCCTCCTTTTTCAAAAGAATGGAATAGTATAGATGAGTTTCTACCAATTGATCCTTGATAACGTATTGGTATTGCCAATAGATTATCTTTTTCTCCTTCGGTTCCCTCATCGTTTGTATTATTTGCATCAATATCTACAAGGATAAAATAGTCTCCATTTGCCAAATTATTATTAAAATCCCAGCCATTAATACTTGTTTTTATTCCATAAGAACTATTTGGATTACGACTAGGGATAGTTACTCGTTCTACTAACTTATCACTACTACCAATTTTCTTATCAAAAGAAAAGTAAAAGTCTATTCTTGCTGAATTAGATACTTTATTACCAATATTCCTAATTTCTAATCTATTAAAACTTATAGATCCTGTACCGTCTCGTACCAAATGTCTCTCACCATTATTAAAAAAGGCATCAAGAACAGGATAACATTCTACACATTGAGAATGCACAATAGACGCGCTTAAATCAACTGCCAAATTCGAGTTACGAACTACAACTGGACAGCCATTATTAGATGCAGGGCCTGCTTCATTAGGGCAATCATCCTGATAATTTTGTACTCCATCCCCATCAGAATCTCTATTATCCTGATTATCGCAAACATCTCCTATACCATCATTGTCTTTATCTTTTTGGTCTGAGTTATACTTTTGTGGGCAATTGTCTCTATCATCTGGCACACCATCATGATCATAATCTAGACATAAAACCTCTGTAATTGGTCCACTTAATATACTAGTAATTGAAAGCGATGCACTACTTGAACCTGCAGTGCCTGAACTCTCAATTTTATAATAATTTATAGATGGTATTGGGTTTGGTTGCCCTCCATCATAAAATCTATAAATTTGATTAGGTACTATATTTAAACTAGAAAGAAAGTTTGTAGAGATCGTATTCGTTGCTTTTGCTGTAACACATCCTGAATTACTAACAGCTACTTTACGAATAGTGTAATTTTTAAAGTTGCCAAAAGCAATACATTTATCAAATGCTTTAACTACCAATAACCTTTCTCTCCCATGTCCAATAGGTAAAACATCACTTACCCTAACACTAAATTTATTATGATGACTAGATGTACTTGCATAAAAAGAATAAACATGTTTTCCTTGTATATTTTGGAACTTAGAATGTTTTATTTGTTTTTTGTACACCCTTTTATTACCGTGCCATAACTCAAGTAAATTATAATTTTTAAATGTACTGAAATGATCTAATGTTACTGTTATTTTGCTTTCAACAATACAAGCATTGGTATTATAAACTTGATCAGATAGGGTAATTTCGTGTGCATAAAGGCACATATTAAAAAATGCAAAAAAAATAAAAAGTACTTTTTTCATAGTAAAAAGGTTTTAAGTTATACTTAATTGAATTTATCATTTGGTATTCCTATTCCAAATTACCCCACTCATTTCCCATAAAAAACATCTATAAATTCTGTAAAAGCTAAAAACTACAGTTTAAAGAATCAATAGGTAAGTAGCGCCTGTTGATATTGTGGAATATAGAAGTGTTTTACAACATTCAACAAGCCCTACCTGACCACGAATTTCACTTTATAAAAAGCTATTTTCTCCTCAAAGATGAAAAGAAGAGTTAATTAGATACTTTAAAGATCCCTTTAAGCGTCAACCCTTTTACTTTGGCTCCTTTGGTTGCCATTGCTGTTTCCGGATCTACTATATAGATATGAGTTTCTCCATCTTCAATCTTTCCACCAGAAACTAGTGATGCCCCTACACGACTACTTAAATACGCTTTACCATTTTCTACAAACATTGGTGAAGTATATCTATTGGCATGATCAGGTATTCCTTGTACATCTGTTACTGTTTGATTGATCAAATCGATAACTACCATTTTGAAAAAACTTCCTTGCTCGGCAAATATTTTCCATGTTCCTAAAGAATCATCCAAAACAATTCTACCGATAGCCTTTCCATTACCTACATAATCCATCCAAAATAATTTACCACCATTTGGTGCGTTTTCTACATCAAAAAAGTAATCTGGGTCAAAAGTTGTTGCTCCATTTTTTATTCTAAGGATTCCAGAAGATTTAGTTGCTCCTGTAATAGCAGCAGCATCAGAAGAAGATGAGAATGAGTAGATATCTCCATTTTCTGTTTTTTCAATCCCTGTACTATGTCCATTAATTCCTATAAAACTTGTTCTTTCGTCTTCTATCAATGACTCTAATTCAAATTCTGGATATTTAAATACTGCTACATATGCTTTATCTACATCAACAGGAGCAAAGCTATTATCTGGTAACAATTTATGGTAAGACACAAATAATTTACCATCTCTTAGCACCATTCCTGTAACCCATGGAATATAAGCAGGGCTCTCTTCTGTTCCTTTACCAACACGACTATCGATGGCATGTGTAACTACTTTTTCTAGCAAGCCTGTTTCTGCATTAACAATATAAAAACTTCTATCAGGGATATTTTTGGTAAAATCATCTACACCACCCGTTAATTCAACAGCGAGTAATGTTTTATCATCAATAGCTGCATAGTTATCTAATGTTGACTGAAAAGTAAAGTTTGCTGCTTCTTTTAATTTTCCAGCTTCATCCAATTGATAAGCAATACATTTATCATCATCTCCATATCCTGAAGAAAAAACAGTATTGTTTACGCTATGAAAAAATCTCCATCCTTTTAATGGAATTCCTTGCCCTTCTACTGTGATTTCTCCTGTTGTAAGAGACTCCAAAGATGGCAACTCCAAAACATAATCAACTCCTGTTGCTTGCCCTATTGGATTAGCCTGAAAGCCTACTACATATTTAGATATCGAAATTGGCTCTGGATCTGGAGAGGTAATCGTTGTATCATCGTCACTATTGCAGGAAAGAGCAACACTAGAGATTACAAAAAGTAGCAACATACTTTTTATCAAATTTATTTTTTTTGTTTTCATTGTTTTGTGTTTTAGTAATTATTGTAAAATTTAGTTTGATATAAAATATCTTAGTTTTAGATAAAAAGCTCTTCCTGGCTTTTGTATATCAAGGTTATCTTTGACTATCGCATCTGTAACATTTCGTGCTTGTACAGAAATATTATACTTTCCTTGCTTAAAAGAATACCCTAGTTGAATGTTATGAGATAATTGTTCGGGAATAAAAAACCTTTCTTCTGGTGCCCCCTGACTAAAGGATTGAAATGGAAATTCATTCACAAAATAAGAATCCAAAGAAAGGGACATCTTATCGTGATTAGAAAAGATATTTTGTATGTTATATCCAGTCCTTAAATTCCCAAAAAGATATGGTATATTGGCTATTCGCTCATTTAGCACATCATCTTGTATTTTTTGGTAAGTAGCGTTTACAGCTAGGAAAAAATTATCGTTATATGTAGCTTTTATTTCTCCTTCTACGCCAATACTACTAGCATCTGCAGTATTGAAATATCTAGAATTAATACCTTCAGACCATAATACGATTAGGTTTTTGGTATCTCTAATAAAGAAATTGGTGTCAAAATTAACTCTTAGTTTATCCCATTGTTTATTTAATAAAAAGCCAATATTTACATTATAGCTTTCTTCTGGTAATAAATTGGGATTTGTTTTTAGCAACAACCCATCTCCAAAAGCTTCATATCCTTCGGGTATTCTAAAAGTTCTTTCAAAAGAACCTTTGATCTGAATACGGTCTGACATTTTATAAGTAGACGCTACCCCATATCCTAATTCTTCAAAATTATTTTTGAATTTTGTGTAACGATCTTCATCATTGGCATAAACATCTTCAATTATACCTTCAGAGTTTAGCAGATACGCTTTAGTAAATAATGTTGTGTTCCAAGAGTCTTCAAAAAGACTTACATCATAGGACAACCCGAGTATATTTTTATCTAAAATATGAGGATCATTAAACGCTATCCTTCCCGCTCTTGCAGGGTCTTCTCCTTGTCTTTTGAGGTAGTTTTTTGTATAATTAAAATTCAATGTGCTTTGTTCTCCTATTTTATAATTGGCAGAAGCATTAAGCAAATGCATTTTATCTTTAAACTCAAATAGAGTTTTACTGAATTCAAATTCTCCTTTATCTTGATCCGATCTTTCTATAAAACCTCCAAACCAATCATATTTACGTGAAGAAGTATCTACCTTTTTATCATTATTCTCACTTATAGCTGCAAATAATTTTAGGTTTAATTTTTCTTTTAGTAGGTTTCTTTTTTCATAAGTAATTGAAGCTTGAATTACATTATTTTCTTCAAATACTTCTCCAAATGGGTTTTGTGGATCAATTGGGTGTTGAATTTCATTTCTATTGGCAGATGCTGTAACTCCTACTAATAGTTGATCTGCTATTTTTTTGTCTACGACCCCTGCTTTTACAGTAATCATTTGAGAATTATAAGCATCGTGAAATCGTCTTACACCATTGCGTATAGCTCCTGTGTCATTACCTAGCTCATCTCTTATTTCTATCCCATCTATTTTATAATCGTTATCTGAGTAGTTATAAAATGACGATACTTTTGCTACAAATCCCTTATCACTGTAATATTGTCCATTTAATGTTGCACGATGGGTATTAAAAGATCCGATATCATAGGATACATCTAGAAAATCATTTTTACGCTGATTGGTGATTATATTTATAGCTCCTCCTAATGCATCTGCTCCCAAATAAATAGGTACAACTCCTTTGAACACTTCTGCTCTTTCTACCAACGTAGCTGGAAAATTATTGAGTGATAATGAGCTCCCAAAGTTTTCTTGTGGGATTCCATCTATAAAAAACTTTACTTGCTTACCTGATAAACCGTTTAATGAAAAATCAAACCCTGACCCCAAACCTCCATTTTGTCTGATATTAACTCCTGGGATCGTCATAAGAACTGAATTTACATCAACACTCATGTTCTTTAATCCTTTGGTCTCTATTACTTCTACTTCAAATGCTTTTTCACGAGTTTTTTGGGCCTTGGTTCTTCCTTTTACAATAACATCACTCAATTTATTAATGTCTTCTTGTAATCGTATGGTAAGTGATGTGGTTTCTGAACTGACTACATCTACTTTCTGTAAGTAAGTTTTAAACCCTACATAACTTATTTTTAAGGTATAAGATCCAGAAGGAACTTCAAGAGTAAACCTGCCTTCAAAATCACTTACTACACCTTTCTTTTTGAGTTCTACAACCTGTATAGATGCTTCTGGGACAGGATTAGAATTTTGATCAATTACTACACCTGTAATATTGGTTTGAGCATTACAAACAATACTACATAAAAACAGAAAAAACAGACAACTATTTCTTCTTAAAACAAACACTGACATACTATTTTATTTAACAACCTATTCAGAATCCATAATATTATATATATTTGATCTAAATAAATATAGGTGCAAAATTAGTATCTGGGGAAAGATAAAAACGACGTATTATGGATAAAAAAAGACGTAATATGAGGTCATCTAAAAAAGTAGGTTCTGATAAAAAAAAGGAATGCGTCTTAAACACTGTTAGTAAGAATGTTATCTCCTACATAAGTTCTGGAATCTGTACAAGAAAATTTGAGCTTTTGCCTGAATATGGGTGTGGTTCTATAGAATATCACTATTTTGATGGTTTATCTATAGGCTTTTTTGATGCTCAATTAAAAAAAGATTTAAATCTTGATAGTAGCTATTTCACTAATACTCTAAAGCTATCATACCTCATAGATGGTGAGCAAATTATTAAAGTTGATGGAAAAATATATGATCTTACTTATGGAAGCCAAGAGAGTTATCTTGTTTATATATCGCAAACTCTTGGGTCAACCCAATATAGTAAGGATAAAAAAGTAAAAGAGGTAAAAATAATAATGTCTCCTCATTTTATTAAAAAACATAAATTAAATTTAGAATATCTGATGCATAATAAATACGCATTAGAAAATTTAAATAAAAATTTTACCAAACCCATATGTAATCAAACTCAGGAAATACTTATTGATTTATTGACAAATACTCGACAAGGATTATCAAAACGTTTATTTCTAGAATCTAAAGCATTAGAATTACTATCTATTCAACTAGATTTGGATCCTAATGCTCCTATAAAAAATGCTACTTCAGATACTCTTATCAAAAAAATATATGAAGTTCAATTTATTATCAATTCTGATTTATCAACTCAATATTCCGTTCATGAATTAGCTCGTAAAGTAAGACTTAATGATTTTATGCTAAAAAAAGAATTTAAGCGAGTTTTTAATATGACTATTTTTGAATATGCTATAAATGCACGAATGACAAAAGCCAAAAAACTATTAAAATATGGTAAGAAAGCTATTTATGAAATCTCTGAATTAGTAGGGTATAAAAACTCTACACATTTTACAGCAGCTTTTAAAAAAATAGAAGGTGTAACTCCAAAAAGATATAGAGAAAAAAGTTTGAAGAAAGTATTTTAATATAATTTATATATCTAAATCAAAAAAATATACGTCTAAACAATACACTCATAAGATATTACCCTATCTCATTATTTAATAAAATATTGTTGTACTCCTCATGAAATAAAACACCCAACACCAATTCTTCTAGCCCATCCAGAATTTCTGGAGTTAATTTAAAATTAATTTCTGCTTGCGGAGTATTGCATTTTATGGTTTTGTAACAATTCTTACCATTACACTTACCACATTGACATCCTTTTCTAGCAGAACGTATAACTGTAAGAAATGCCTCTATTTCTTTGATATCCATTAAAATAGCTATATCTCCTATCTGCAATTGTATTTTTTGTTTTACCTCTTGCTCAAAATCACTATTTTTAATCGAATATGCCGTTCCGGTACTGTTATAATATAATGGATCTAAAGTATACATGCTTCTTAAATTTCAATTTTCAAATTTATTACATTATTTTTATTTAGAATAATTAAAAATAATTTATTTTTGTATAAATATTTAATATAACTATTATGGAAAAAATTGGTGTTTTTTACGGATCAGACACCGGATGTACGGATGATATTACTAAAGACCTTGTATCCCTATGGGGAGCTGATCAATTGGATGTTAGAGAGATAGATGATGTATCCAAAGAAGATTTTGACCAGTTCAAAGTGCTTCTTTTAGGGTTATCAACATGGTATGATGGCGATTTACAAAGTGATTGGGAAGCTTTTTATGATGATTTTCAAGAAATAGACTTTACTGGTAAAGTTATCGCTTTATATGGTCTTGGAGATCAAATAGGATACGGAGAGTATTTTGTAGATGGAATTGGAATATTAGCTAAAGTTATATTAGAAAACGGAGGTACAATTGTTGGCCATTGGCCTATAGAAGGGTATCGTTTTACAGATTCTGTTGCTGTGATAGAAGAAAAAGATGACCATTTCTATGGTCTTGCTATAGATCATGACAATGAATCTGAATTGAGTGATGCTCGCTTAGAAAAATGGGTTAATCAGGTAAAATCTGAATTAAAACCTCATTTACTTTCTAAAGAAGAATATATCGAGATATAGATGTTTTCTTTAACATAAATAACCATCCATTTTTTATAGTAATAAAACCCTAAAAATATTCGTTCGTTTTTAGCGTAATTTTAGAGTTTATTTGATATAAGATTTAGAAAAATTAAGAATCTTGATACTTAATTTTTCTAAATCTTACTATAATATGAATCCATACTTAGATTTCTACTTTTACTTTTCTAGATTGTTCGTTTTCCATAACCTCCATTCTATAAAGATCAGAAGGGTGTATATCCATATATGCTTCTACCCATAAATCAGTAACGTTGAGTAATTCTTTTTTAGTTAAAGAGAAAACACTTTTTTTGCATTGGGTATGATAATATTCAAAATTAAATCGTTCTTTAATTTTTTCTATGTAGGAAAATAACATTTTTACCGAACTACTTTTTTCTACAATCTTGTTAATGCAACCAAAATCATACAAATCTCTGCCTTTATAAACTCTTCTATCTGTCAAAATAACATCTGCATCTCTAGTGTTTAATTTCCTATATAACAGACTATAGGCCCCCATACCTGGAAACATATTAAAAAGTTTATTTTCTGGTAAACTAAACTCGACTTGCTCCTCTGCTACAATAAAATCATGTGCCAAAGCACATTCAAAAGCACCTCCAAAAATATCTTCTTCTACAAAAGCAACTGTAAGTGCTTTTAACCCAAAAGAGTTATATATTTGATACATTGCTTCTACAGAAAGATAACCATATAGAGTAAGTGCAGATTTATCTTTGGATATAATAGAATTTGTGACAAAAGAAAGGTCATTTCTCATACTATAAAGATCATTATCTCCTAAAGTTGAAACGATAAACTTAACTGGTCTATCTGGGTGTGAAAAATAATCTTTTACCCAAGAAGTAAATTCTTTGAATTCTTCTAGCCTTTTTAGACAAAAATCAGGAATTCTTCCTTTATCATTAATTTTCCAGAATAAGAGCTCCTGCTCTCTAAAGTATTCTATAGTAATACAATCAAAATTCTTCATATTATATTCTTATAAGTATTCTATTATCTTACCCTTCTTTATAAGACATAACAGACCTATGGGTTTTGTAATAAAATATTGGTTTAATAAAAGTATGTTTATAGTTTTCAAAATCAATACTTACAAATAGTATTGATCATTCTTGGTTATTTTTAAGATGAGAGATTTCTTAAAACACTATAATATCTATAAAAAACCAAGGAAATACCGCAAAATGTGCATTCCATTTTGCACCTCAGGTCAGGTTAAGCATATAAATCCACGCAACTTACTCCTAATTGAAGCCCATGTACCTCCTTGGTTACTACAGCTACTATATTTTATAATCATAGAAATATTATTTGTTTTTCCGCAAATCCATTGGTGACTTCTATGAATAATGAAGGTTATCTTCGTAAATTTCAAAAGTAGTATCGGTCAAGTATTACAATCAAATCAAAGAACTCCTTGTTATTTTATTTTTAAATCATTATTTAGACTAAATAAATATAAGACAAATCTATTAAATTATTATTACAATCAATCAAAAAACAAATAGAAATATTATAGAAATTTTACTCTTCTTGATTTAACTCGTTTTATGCATTAGAGCTTTGTTGTCAAAGGCTCAAGGCGTGATAAAACGAGACTGTATTTTGATCTATAATATAGTTTTCTAATAGACAAAATAATAAGTATTAAAAGTCTCTGATATCTTTCTCCAACAATAAAAAAACTCTCTGATACCTGTTTCCTATTAAGGCAACTACAATCAAAGAGTCTTTTATAAATTTTTATATGAGTTATATTGTCAAACCTTCATTTCTGAAAGCTTTGCAAGTTCTTTTATTTCTCGATAATTTATTTTCCCATTTGGTGTTAACGGAACATTTTCTATATATCTAATTTTTACTGCACTTGCATGAATATTGAGTTTGTGCCTTAACACTTTTTTTATATCATTATCTGTAAATCTCTCGTCAAGGTGCATAATAGATAAATATTTATCTTCAATTCCTACACAAATAAAGGTTTCTCCTCCAAGGTTATTTTTCAGGATTAATTCTATTTCATCTAGATTAACCCTTGTTCCAAATAACTTCATGAAACGCTTCATTCTTCCTATAATATAATAGTACCCATTCTCATCTTTTCTAGCAATATCTCCTGTATATAATTTATTGGTTTTGTCATATACCTTGAGATCTTCTAATTCTCGCGCATAACCTCCAAAAACATTTTCTCCATAATAAATCAACTCTCTAGTTTTTTTATCTATTTCAAACTCTCCTCCTTTAATAGGTTTACCAATACAAGGTGCTTTTTCTGATAAATCATCTGGGTGCAAATAAGCCATACGTCCCGCTGCTTCTGTTTGTCCATATTGAGCGTAAAAAGGAATTTTTTGTTTTTCTGAGTACTCAACGATTGCATCAATCAAAGTTCTATTAAGTCCTCCTCCTCCTTGTGTTATATATCGTAAGGATTCGTATGTTTTTCTAAAAAAACCTATTCTATTTAACATCTCATACACATAAGGCACACCATTAATAGTAGAAAATTTATAAGTTTTAAAATCTTCCCAAAATGCTTTTTGCAAAATATCCTTGTCTGTACAGATAATCGTTCCTCCTTTTATACAATTTGTTGTAAAAATAGATAAACCATATACAAATATAATTGGTACATTAAGAGGTACAACATCATCGCTTTTTATGGGCATAAATTCCATAATAGACATTGCATTTTTAACCAAGTTATCGTCTGATAGTTTAACAAATTTTGGAGTTCCTGTTGTACCAGATGTACTTAATAATAGTTTAACATCTTTATGAATAGTATATATTGGCTTAGCTTTTCTCCTAAACAAACCAATCGTTTCTGATACCGAATCCATCTCATACCCATCAATTTCTTTTCTTGAAGGATCATATATATAGTATGGTTGATAAATTTCTTCTAGATTTTCTTTGAATTGAAGATTCAATTGAACACTTAATAAAGAAATAGTAAATTGGCTATGTAAAAAGTTTAAAAATACTTCTATTGACTCAATTTTATTGTTACTATATATAAGTGATAATCCATGAAAATCATCTATTGCTATTGATTCATGAAACTCTGCAACATTAGCCGTTTTTCCAGAATCAGGATCTACAAACTTTAATTTTTTATTTTGCTGTATTAGATCATATAGTCTCATTATTTTATGTTTTATAGTTATAGTATATACTTTTAAATAATTTCTATCCCATATTTTTTTAACATATCTCTTACCTTAATAACACTTCCCATCTCTAAAACATCTTCCATCTCTATAGAAACTTTATAAGCCGATTCTATTTCTTCTACCAATACCAGGTGACTCATAGAATCCCACTCTGCAATACCTTGATATTCGAGCTGATCGGTTATTGTTTCTGCAGGTATTTCAAATGCTTTTGCGAATACCTGCTGCAATTGTTCTTTCGTATTCATTTCTTTTATTTTTTAATTAATTTAATATCAGTTATACTTTTTTATTCTTCCATTTTCCTTTTCGAAAAATCAAAATAAAAGCTGTAGCCAGAATAATTTCTGAAATCAATATGGCTATAAAAACACCATTCGGTCCTAAATTAAAAGTGACTCCCAATGTATGAGAAAGAGGAATCTGTATTACATAAAACATAAGAATATAAAATAGCGTAACCACCATTACTTGCCCTGCAGAGTTCAAAGCTCTAGAAATAACCATAGTATACCCTAATAACACATATGCCATTGAAATAAAATTTATGTATGTAATACTATGATTAACGATCTCTGGGACATTAGAAAATATTTCTACAACGGGTCTTGCTAAGAAAAACCAAAAAATGGCTATTATTATCAAGAATCCCATGTTTATAATTCCTGCTCTCCATACTGATTTTTCTGCACGATCAGGTTGATTAGCTCCTAGATTCTGTCCAGTAAGTATCCCTGCTGCATTTGCAATTCCCCAAGCAGGCATCGTAGCTATAGAGGCTACTCGTTGAGCCAAAATATAACCTTCTAATGCATTCTCTCCAAAATATGAAATAATCTTTATCATAAACACCCAACTAGAGGCAGGTATAATAAACTGTAAGGTACCACCCATCGCCAGATTCAGTACTTTCTTAAAAATCCCAAAATGGAAAATTAATTGCTCTCTACCTATCTTCATCACAGTTTTACCCTTTACTAAATGCCATGCTTGGTAACATACCCCTATCATTCTAGAAACTCCGGTAGCTATTGCTACTCCAAGTAGGCCATAAGCAGGTACTATGCCCCATCCAAAAATTAATATGGGGCATAATATTATATTAAGTCCATTAGACAACCATTGTGTTCTCATCGCGGTAGATGCATCACCTGCTCCTCTAAAAACTCCATTGACTGTAATACGTAGAATAAGAAACCCACTACAGGCAAACATTACTCTAGAATAAGAAGTTCCTTCCTCTATCATAGCAGGAGAAAGCCCTATAAGATGTAATATATCAGTGGTCCAAATAAAACACACAACACTTATAAGTAATGCTAGTGGCACTGCAAGGTAAATCACTTGCATTGCAGTAAGCCCAGCTCCTTCAAAATTCTTTTCTCCAATCCTTCTAGAAATTATTGCCGAAGCCGCAATACTTAGCCCTATAGAAACAGAATAACATAACGTTATAACAGAAGTAGTTGCCCCTGCAATAGAAATAGCATTCATTCCTGCTTTACTTATAAAAAACAGATTGGCACAAACGAATAAAGATTCCATAAATAATTCTGCAACCATTGGTGCAGATAATAAAACTATAGTTCTATTAATATTACCACTTACAAAATTACTTTCTTTACCTAACAGAGCATCCCACAAAAGACTAAAGAAAGAACGTGTTTTATATAAAACGGTCCTCATTAATTGTCATTTAGTGCTACTGCTTCAGATGCTATCAAGTCATACATAGGATTAGGTACTTTACCGCTTTTTTTCATGTGTGGAAACCCTGATGTCTCTTCATATCCATTATACAATCGTCGACTATTAAAAATTAGGCGTTTGAATTGTGGTATATGTATATCAAATTTTTCAAACTTCTCCTTCATTTCAGGGTGTTCCTCTTGATATTCCATAATAATTTGATGCACACATTTCCAAAAGGAATCTTCTGGATAGTTTGCAGTTGTTTGTAATACATCACTCAAATATCTAAAAAAGGCATCGAAAACTGCAATAAGAATAACCAAAGGAGCATTTTCGGGATTAGGAGATGTTACAAACATGTTTTCTGAAAAAGCTTTTGGGAGCTTCTTTTTAGCTTCTTCATTGATCAATATATCTCCTACAAAATCTTGTAATGCTATTCGGGTAGGAACATAATCTTTCATAATAAGTATAACATTTTGTCCATGCGGATCTACTCCTATGGAGTGCTTGTAATAAATCTGCATCACAGGCTTTAGATAGGCTGTAAAATAGGATCGTAACCATTCTTCTATAGATAGCTTTGATTTTTCTATAAGTTCCTGAACAAGACTCCTTCCACTATCATCTATGTATAACAATGAAGCCATTGTCATTAATTTTTCACCCTCTTTTAAAGAGTTTATAGGGCTTTCCCTCCACATTGCTCCTAAATATTCTTTATATTGATATGGAGTATCCTCGATTTTATCATATTTGGGATGTACATAGCTAATAGAGGCAATTTCTCCTAATAAAACCAATCCCATTTCTTGCAAATCTAAATCACTCTCTAACATCTCTTTAAGCCAAGCGGTTAAGCCCGGAGCAATTGACAACTGTTTAGGCGACAACCCCCTTATGTGACTAGTATTTAAAATAGAGACTGCTGTTTTTACATAATTTTTACCTGGATGGCTATGATTAAGCAATGTTCGAATACTTTGTTGAGGGCTGTACAAATCATCACCTTCTCCTAACGGAATCAGATATTTTGCAGCAATATCGGGAGCAAACTGTATCGCTATTTTATTCTGCCATTGCCATGAATGTAAAGGAGCAAAAACATAATCGTTTGAATCTACATTAGCATCTGTTAGTACTTTTTTGAATGATGTTATTTTTTCTTTTCCTAATTCTTTTTCATAAAACTCCTGCTGATTCGCATTTTTCATTAACTGTAAAGAAGCACGACTTTTATGAGCGGCAACCCAAACTAAACGGATTTTTTGATCAGTTTCTGGTGCAAATCTTGCATAATCTTCTGAATCAAATCCAATACGCCCCTTATTTACAATTACCCATGGATGACCATCCATAACATTATGTTCTATAGTCTGAAAATCTGAATCTGCTAATACTTTTGCTGATAATCGCCCTTTATGATGAATATAAGCATCAGCATACAATGTATGTATCAACTCTTCTACATAATGAGCTAGCGTAAAGGAATTTATACCAAAAGTATGTTGAACTTCTATAAAGAAATTAGGAACATCTATCCTTGTTAGTACCTGTTGGTTTTCATGCTTTTGTATACTCTTTTTCTCTATATGCCAATGATTAAGGTATCTTGGATAGGCTGAAAATGTATAATAAATATGTTCTTTGTCTGTCTCTAATCTAAATTCAGTAAGGCCATCTTCTTTTTTACTAAGGATTTGTGGTTTCGCCACATCCTCTCGCATAAGTTCTGCTAAGCTTTTGGCTAGTAAATTTCGATTTACTTTATCCCAAATATCTGCATCCAAATGTTTGGTTTCTTTAAATATATCTTTAGTGGTTGTTACCATTGTATTATCTTTTTTTATTATTATCTACCTATTTATGCCATTTGAATTTAGGCAATAAAAAACTTGACATATTTCATGCTGTTTTATATAAAATCCAAATGACACTTCTAGATACAGGCTGTTAAATCGCTAATGCTTCTTCAGGAAGTTTAGCCTCTTTTTTACTAGCTACACCAAACTCTTGGAAAGCAATTCTATCTTCTATCTTATATACCTCTCTACCTGCAATTTGATTGATAATATATGAATTACGATATGCCCCCATTCCTAAATCTGGAGTTACCAATCCGTGCGTATGCAGTTCTGCATTCTGAACAAAAATCTCATCTCCTTTTTTATCAATAGCATAATTGCGCTGTACATTAAACAGACCATTATCTATACGGTCTATTTTATTCTCAATTCCTGTTAGAAAATCAGGTTCTTTATAGCTATAGCCTGTGGCTAGTATAACAAAATCACTTTGATTGTGATATGGTTGCTGAAGTTCCGTTTGATTGAAATGTAAATTATGAGTACCCTTGTTATCAATGGCTACTTCATTCAATTCTAAATTAGAACGCAATTCTACATTTAATGAAGTATTTTCTACACTCATTTCATAAAGAGTATCAAAAATTTTATTGATCAAATCTTTATTAATCCCTTTATAAAGTCCGCTTTGACTTTTTAGTAACTGTTTACGTTTTTCATATGGTAATCCATGAAAATAATCTACATATTCTGGTGAGGTAAGCTCTAGTGTCAGTTTAGAATTATTATCTAGCGGAAAAAAGTGCGAAGACCTAGTAAACCAGTTTAATTGTAAACCTTTTCGTGTTTCTGGTAATATATCATCAAATATTTCTGCCGCACTCTGCCCAGACCCTATAATGCTTACTGATTTATTTTTCAGAATATCTGATTTACGATATAAGTACTCAGAAGTATGAATAACTTTTGGCAAAGTGCTTTTATCAATAAATTTTGGGATATGCGGGGTTGTTCCTGTTCCTAAAACCAATTTCTCTGCATAGTAAACTGATACCTCAGAGGTTTTCGTATTCATTACTCCAACTTCATACACATCATTATCATATTTTATAGAAACTACCTTATGTGAGAACTTACAACTTGATAGCTGAGATAATGCCCATTTACAATATGCATTATACTCTTTACGAAAGAGGAAAAAATTCTCTCGGATGTAGAATGGATAAATCCTTCCACTTTCTTTCATGAAATTTAAGAAACTGTATTTACTTGTAGGGTCTGCCATAGTTACCAAATCAGCCATAAATGGAACTTGAAGTGTAGCGTCATCAAACATTAATCCAGGATGCCAATCAAAACCATCTGCTTGATCAAAAAAAATGGCTGAGACATCTTCTACTGGGGCTAATAATGCTGCTAAACCTATATTAAAAGGACCTATCCCAATGCCTATAATAGAATATCTATTAGTGTTACTCATGTTATATTTTTTTTGTGTTTATAATAAATTTTCGGTTGGTCTTTCTGCGACAGAGCTTATTTTGATTCCCTTATTTTGTGGAAACTTGGCCCAATACCACTCTCTATAGCAAAAATTAAGGTTTGCTTTCTTATGAGGCATTTCTATAACTTTTTCTATTTTGAATCCTACATGTGCTTTATTCATCATTGAAGCTAACGAGTTTACTGCACCTTCACCAATCATCTTACCAACTTCTGGTTGTGCAAAAACATAATCTATCATGCATTGGGTAAAAAGAGATACAAATTTTTTCTTTGGATCTGTAGGTGCTATAAATTGATGCGTCCCGTAATCAGTAGGTAATACGTCATAATAGTCACCTACTATATCTCTAATAGGCCAATATACCTCAAAATTGCATGTTGGCACCCCATCTACTTCTCCTATATAACTATAAATCACATTACTTGCGATCAGGTTTCTATAATAAGCTTCCAACTCACGAATCGGCCAATCCATTTGCCATATTTTCTTAGCATGATCTCGATGAAACCACTCATGTAGCATTTCTAAATCCTCTTCAAGATTTATAGGACGAATACTTATTGTCACATCTTCTTTAGAGAAATAACGACTATAAACCACTTCTTTGGATTCTGGAGATAATAAGGTTTTTGAATAGAAATAAGTATTCAATGGATTATAATACGAGCGATATATTGCTGGATTTTCTCTAGATGCAGTAGCTTCATCCATCTTATTAAGGTTTGTTAGAAGGTTTCCTTTGATACCTAGCCTTTGACTCGTAAGAAAATGATTGACATACCCTGTTGTATCAAGGTTTTCGATAGCCTTAAAGCTGTCATAAGTAATGCGTATCAAATCTAACTCATCCGCCAATCCATTCTTACCTAATGCATTTATTACTCCAAAAAGGTTATTAGAGATCACATAATAATCCCAGTACCTACGCATTCTAGATTGTGGAATAAATGGTTTTCCTTGTTTACCAAATTCAGGAAGTATTTTTAAAAGTTCTTCCTTTTTTTCTTCTCTAATGAAAAAAGCTTGATTATCTCTAAAATAAATAGCTGAAGGGAAGAAATCTTCTCCTAATTCTAATAATACATTTTGTTGGTGATATTCACTCCCAAATCCATATTTATTAAAAATCCCTATCAATGGTCTTATCCCAACATCAAAGTATTTTTTGAACCAATTTTTTGCAGTTTCTTCTAGGGATGTTCCTTGTATTACAGAAGCTTTTTCTATAATAGTTTTTATACGAGAAGGGTTTCCTAATATTCCGTTCTGGCATATTCCTGCCAATAGGGATACATTTTTCTTAGCCTGTGTATGTTTAAAATCATTTTTACGAATACTTGTATTAAAGCCATCTATAAACCTTCCTTTATGAGAAACTGTTATATACCCTGGGTCAGTAATAAAATTCATTTCAGGGAAATCCTTTTTTATTCCTTCCCCCCACGCTGTTTTAAGAAGGCAACTACCTTCATAGCCCCTATACAATTCTTGAGCATAGTTTACACGATAAGAATTTGTTATTTTAACATGCAAAGAAAACTTATACATCCAATCACTATCTTCATTATAGACTGTTCTTACAGAAGATGTTGCTGTATAATTTGGTCCTAATTCTCCAATAGTAATTAACAACCCCATATCTTTCATTTCTCTTACCTCGGGTTGGTTTAATAGATATGTAGCTTCCCAAGGGTGAGATGGAACTAGTTTCCATTCAGGGTTTTCTCTTATCACTTTTTTTGCATAATCATTATCTCCTGCAAGTATTTCTTCTCTCAAAAATTGAGATGGCAATTCACCTTCAGCATTTTTTTCATCTACATTATCGGGGTGAATTAAGAAATAATAGAGTTGAAATCGCCCTTTGGTTTCTGGTGAATATTTTAACAAATCTTCATCAGAAAAGCCTTCACGAGTTTTTGTTAATGGGTGTACACTATGTCCTAAAATCAAAGACTGTTCTGCATCTATAAAAGATAGATAAGGGCTATTAACCATTAATCCTGATTCTTGAAAAGAAGTAAGAAATGTATCTAAGTTCTCTATACTATTCGTCATTAACTGCTGTGTAAATGTTTTATCTATTGCAGGAAATTCAGATTTTGCATACCAAGAAGTTAATTCTAAAAAACGAGAATATGCTATTTTTTTGATGACATCTTTTTCCAGATTTCTTTCAACTACAGGAAAAGAGAAAGAATGTATTCCTGTCTCAGAAAAATACTTGAGAGGAACATAAACTTCATATCCAATCTCAGAAAAATCAATTTTCAAATAGAGCAAATGCTCTATCGATCCTATATATTCTTTGAGTGCATCGTCATGTTTTGGAACTCCATAATACTTACTCCAATTAGTAAATTCTCTACAATAGCTATTTAATAAAGCTGTAAAATTGACTTCTTCTGCTTCTGTATATATCTTAGACGGTTTGTAAATACTCTTGTCCATGGTTTCTTATATTTTTAAGTATATTTTTTATGTGATTCAGTGTAGTGAGCGGGTTAAGCATAGTAAATTTTAAATAAAATTCATTATCAACTTTGGTTCCTGCTATCAAAATTTCTCCTTTAAAAAACATGGTCTTCTTGATATGATTATTCATTGCACTAGCACTATATTCTTTTTCACTTTTGGGTATATAGCGAAATACTAATGCTCCTAAGTCAGAATGGTTTAATAGTTCAAAATCACTCTGAGCATCTAATAGCATTGCAGTTTCTTTTGCGGTCTCAATAATAACTTCTGTATATTGCCCAAGTTTTTCTCTACCCATTAATCGTAGCGTACACCAAAGTTTGAGAGCATCAAAACGACGAGTAGTCTGAGTTGCTGATTTATTTACCTGCGCTGGTAACTCATCATAATCCTGATCATTAGGATTAAGATAATCTGCATGATGCTTGATAATATTAAGATGATATTTGTTTTTAACAATGAGCGCACTACTACTTACTGGCTGAAAAAAAGATTTGTGATAATCTACTGTCACAGAATCTGCCGATTCAATTCCGCTTAATAAAAATCTATACTTATCAGTAAGTAATAACCCACAACCATATGCTGCATCAATATGATACCATATTTCATGAGCCTTGGCAATCTTTCCTATTGCATATAGAGGATCTAGATTTCCAAAATCAGTGGTTCCCGCAGTTGCTATAATAGCAATTGGGATATTCCCTTGTTCTTTTTCTTTTATAATAGCTTCTTCTAGGCTCTCAGGAATTATTCTAAAACGCTCATCTGTTTTTATTTTTACAACAGCTTGCTCTCCCAACCCCATAAGAGAAGAATTTTTTTGATTGCTAAAATGTGATTTTTCAGAAACAAAAATTCTAAACTTACTGGCTTCTGGTGGGTTTCCGTCTAGTTTTATATTGTGCTTTAAATTCTCTAGAGAATAATAATCTCTAGCCAATAAAAGTCCCATAAGGTTACTATTAGAGCCCCCTGAATTAAAAACTCCATCACAATTAGCATCAAATCCTATCTGTTCCCCAGTCCAATCAATTAGTTTTCGTTCCATAAAAGTTCCTCCAGCACTTTGATCATAGGTGTCTTGAGATGGGTTGATTGCACTAATCAAAACTTCTGCTGCCAATGCAGGGATAACTACTGGGCAATTTAAATGGGCTATATAATTGGGAAGATGAAATGTGGTCGCATGATTTACATACAACGATTCTACCTCTTGAAAAAGGCTTTCATAATTTTCTAATGGGGTATCAAAATCAATGGTATTAATGACAGATAATAAATCTGCAGGTTTTACACCACTAAAAGGGGTTTTATTGTTTTGTAAGAAACCAGAGATACAGTCTCTAGCCATATCAATTACTTTTCTATACTCTTCTTCAGAGTTTTCATGAAAAATATCTTTATAGAAATTTTTGTCAAATAACTCTTGTATGGGAGCTACTTTTGGTGCTTCCACCAAAATTTGGTCATTCATGTTACTATAGGTTTTAAGTTAATTTGTGTATATGTTTACTCCATATAGGAAACTTTTTCATCTATGGAGCTTCTTTTCTTTTTTGAATGATGATTGGCATGGTCATAACATCCTAAAAAAACAAGTCCTAAAGATTGTTCGTTTTCTTTCAACCCAAATTTTTTCACAAAATCTATTGCGCTATCTGGGGTACTCCAATACGAACCTATGTTATATGCGGTACAAGTAAGAGCCATATTCTGAACGGCAGAGGAAACAGCAGCTATTTCTTCCCACTCTGGGAGATTAGCTTTGGGGTGTTTATCCAAAATAACACCTATCATACATGCTGCTTTTAATGGATACTCTCTAAGAAAATCACATTTTGCTATAAAATCATCATGAGACAACTTATCCTTGTAATATTCTTTGTAATATTCAGATACGTATTGTCCATACTCTTCCAAATATTTTCCTTTAAAGACAATAAACCTCCAGGGCTCAGTCATTTTGTGAGTAGGAGCCCATGTTGCATTCACCAAAATTTCTTGTAAAATGTCATCAGGAATATCTTCTCCCGTAAATTCATTGGCATATATGCTTCTTCTATTTCTAATGATATTGGTTACTATCATTTCTGACTTCGTATTGTACAACAACTCATCTTTAGACGATTTGCGAATAGTATTCATCTTGTTTTTTTGAATTGTTATAAATTATTTAAATTAAAATAGAATTTATTTAGATTAAATAAGAATAACAAAACTACAAATTATAAAACGAATTAATGAATGAATTATTAGAGATTTTTTAAATAAAAAATGAAGTCTTAAAAAATCTTATACTTTAAATTTTGAAGTCAAATTCAATCAATAAAAAAGAAATGGGGAATTATCAAACTTTGTTACT
Source organism: Aquimarina sp. I32.4 (assembly GCF_002924285.1). Lineage (NCBI taxonomy): Bacteria > Pseudomonadati > Bacteroidota > Flavobacteriia > Flavobacteriales > Flavobacteriaceae > Aquimarina > Aquimarina sp. I32.4. The sequence goes on from NZ_PGUB01000003.1 coordinate 29,245, forward strand.
TTGACACCTCTTATTATAATAGAGTTTTATAGAAAAGAGTAAAATAAAAGTTTCTTTTTTGTTTAATTAATTTCTCAAAAAACATCTTTTCTTTTTTTATATGAAATCTTAAATTATACTCATCGAAATTATAAAAAAACATAAATTCGTTTTTTATCTTCAATAAATCACACTACCCCCTTTTAGATTCATTATATCTATATAAACAAAGAAAACTCAACTTATAAAAAAATATTAAAAATAGCCCCTCATAAATAAAAATTCCTTATAAAAATTTATTCTAAAAGCCTCGTTATTTTACTTTCAGATAAAAAGTAAATCTTAATTACAATTTCATCTCATAAAATAATATAGGTGAACTGACAATCAATCAAAAAAAGATTGCATTTCTAAATTAAGAGTGTATTTTTGTTGTTTTTATTTAGATTTATTAAAAATAATAACTTATGATTACAGTCAAGAAATTTTACCTATATATTATTATGCTATGTTGTATAGCAAATAGCTTTGCACAAACGGGTAGTATTGAAGGAACAATTACTGATCCCTACGGCACTCCTCTAGAAGATGTAAATGTTATATTAAGTAATACCCAAAAAGGAACTACAACAGATGTAAATGGAAATTACAGCTTTGCTGCTGTTGAAGATGGTGAATATACATTAACAGCCTCTTATATGTCTTATATGACATCGAAAAAGAATGTTATGGTTATTACTGGAGGAAACATAAAAGTTGATTTTGTATTAGAGGAAAGTAACTCTCAATTAGATGAAGTTATCGTATCTTCTGTCGGCAGAACTCCAGAAAAACTATCTGAAATTCCTGCATCTATTACAGTGGTTAGTTCAGCACAAATAAAAACCTTATCTACAAATACCACACATATTAATGATGTTTTAGAATTTGCAGTACCAGGATTAGCTCCTAGTTCTGGAACCTATTCTAATTGGGGGCAAACCCTGCGTGGTCGCCAATTATTAGTTTTGGTAGATGGTATCCCGCAATCTACTCCCTTAAGAAATTCATTGGTTGACTTAAAAAGTGTACAACCTTATGATATTGATCGAATTGAAGTCATCAAAGGGTCTGCTGCTATTTATGGTAATGGTGGCGATGGTGGTATTGTAAATTACATTACAAAGAAAGCTAATAAAGATGTTCTAATTACGGGAACCTCAAACGCATGGACAACTAGTAACTTATCCAAAACTGATGATGCCTTTGGATGGGGGCTTCAACAATCACTTACTGGTAATTTAGATAAATTTTCATATTACGTATCAGGAAGTTTTGAAAAAACGGGGAATAAATATGATGCAAATAGAGATCCATTATCTCCAACATATGGTTTAGATAATTCTAAAATCTTTAGTGTATTAGGAAAAATAGGTTATCAAATTGATGATAATCAAACTATTAACGCTATGATAAATCATTATAATTCAAGACAAGATAGTCCTTTTGTAGCTACAAGAGGAGAGTTAGAGGTTTTTAATGCATCAGGCGATCGTAGAATTACCCCTGTGATAGGAGTACTACCTACTGACGAAAACCCAAAATTAGGGGATGATACTGGAGTTACAACCACCAATGCACAAATAAAGTATACCTTAAACGAAATATTTAATGGTACTACAAAACTTGATGCCGATCTATATTATCAAAAAGGAAAAAACATCTTCTTTTATTCTGAATATTTTGAAAACGGAGGGCAAACTGTGGTAAATACAGATAAATTTGGTTTTCGACCAATTTTACACACTGATTTACATCTGGATATCCCTGTTAAAATGTCTTTTACATATGGCCTTGATTTACTAAAGGACAAAACCAACCAAGGACTACTTGACGGTCGTATATGGACTCCAGATTTAGATTTATTAAGTATTGCTCCATTTGTTCAAGCAAAATTCAAATACAAAGAAGATTGGGTACTTAAAACAGGAATACGCCATGATGATATGAGAATAGCTATTGATGATTTTTCAACTTTACCATATTCACCTAGAAGTGATGGTAATTTCAGAGAATCTGCTGATGTAAGCGGAGGTGACCTTAGCTTTAGAAATACCTCTATAAACGCTGGTATACGATATATTAAAAATAATGAGTTTATTCCTTATTTTAGTTTCTCTCAAGGGTTTTCATTGCCTGATATAGGAAGAGTAATTAGAGGAGCAACCGCTAAGAGTGTCGATGACATAAACCCTAGTCCGATTATCACCAATAATTATGAATTTGGTTTCTTATCAAAATTCAAGCATGTAAGATTTGAAGCAGTTGGATACTATAGTACTTCTAATCTTGGTCTTGGCCTTGTTTTTAATGATGACAGTAATCGATTTGAACAATCAGAAAATCCACAAAATATTTACGGTGCAGAGGTATCAGCTGATTTTACATTCTTAAGTGATAACTTACAGTTCGGAGCTTCATATTCTTATGTAGAAGGGTTAAAACATAGTCCTGATGATTCTACGAATCTCACATATATAGGTGGGGATGTTATTTCTCCTCCAAAAATAACGGCATATATCAATGTAAGACCTTTCAGTAAATTATCTACCTCTATACGTGTAGTACATGTGGGGAGTAGAAAAAGATTCAACCCAACAGAAACAGACGGTACTTTTTCTTTCAGATATAGAGAAGTCCCAGTACATGATTACGCACTGGTTAATTTCTCAAGTACCTATGAGGCAACCGAAAAGATTTCTATCTCTCTAGGAATAAATAATCTATTCAATAAAGATTTCTTACCTGCCAGATCACAATGGGCGTCCCCATTGAGAGGGCAAATCCCAGCTGGTGAAGGAATTAATGGCCGATTGGCTATAAGTTATAAATTCTAATAAGTGTACCCAAGCACCTTATAGTATTTAGCAAAAACGAATGGAAATCCATTCGTTTTTGTTTTTTACCGAAAACCATTAGAGTCAATTACCTCCCCCAACTACATTGTTATTTTACAGCGTTTTATAAAAAAACACCTGATGCAGTTCTCTCTATATATAAATATTCTTCATAAAATAATGAGTATCTTTGAAAAAGGGAATAAAATAGAGGTTCTATCATAAATAATGAGGTGCTATACCTCCTTAAACTGAACCTTATTGAATATTTATCATTCATGAATACACAAAAGTATATAGAAGGATTATTAAAGTCTCATGCATTAAAAAAGACTTCTGCACGAATTGAAATGCTTAAAATTTTTATAAACCATTCTTATGCATTATCTGCCAAAGAAATAATTTCTCATATGAAAATAACTCATGATAGAGTAACGATATACAGAACTCTGAATTCTTTTGAGAAACATGGGATTTTACATAAAGCTTCTGAGGATAGTAATGGAATACGATATGCATTATGTAGTCATGAATGCCCAGAAGAAGTACATACCGATGAGCATGTACACCTTATCTGTGAAAAATGCTCAAACACCTATTGTCTAGAGGATATAAAAATCCCCAAAATTAAGGTTTTAGAAAAGTTTCTTGCTCAAAAAATAAACTATACTATTAATGGTATATGTAATGGATGTTTATCTAGTTAAAATGTAACCAATGAATAACTCTTGGAACACTCACTATCAGAATTTTGACCAAAAAAAGTATCCTCCTGCTGCTACGTTGGTCAAAACTCTTGAATTTCTAAAAAAAACACCTCTCGATATAAAAAACAAACTAGCTATTGATCTGGGATGTGGAAATGGTATAGATACTTTTGCTATGCTACAAGAACAGTGGAATGTACTTGCTATCGATAAACAAAATGATTCTTTATTGAGGATTAAAGGCAATATTCCTGCCGAGCACAAAGACCAGCTTCAACTCGATTTGCGTGCTTTTGAAAATATTGACACTCTTCCTGATGCTTACCTTATAAATGCTACTTTCAGTTTACCCTTTTGTCATCCAGATCATTTTGAAAAATTATGGCATGTAATTTCCTCTGCCATACCTAAAAATGGTTTTTTTAGTGGTCATTTATTTGGCCATAATGATTCTTGGAACCCTAATCCTGAAATGACTTTTCATACTTCCAAAAAAATAAATGAATTGTTCAAAGGATATCATCTTCACTTTAATAAAGAAATAGAAAAACAAGGAACAACAGTTTCTGGTAAAACAAAACACTGGCATGTGTTTCATATAGTAGCTCAAAAAAAATAAATATACAAAAAACACCTCTATTTCCCTAAAGCTACTTCTGTAGAGACTACATTTGAAAACTTTCTTAATTCATTTCTAGATACAATCCATACTAGTAATGCGTATAGTACATTTTCTATTATTAAAGCATAATATATTCCATCTACATTATACAATCTAGGCAAAATTAATATCAAGGGTAAAAACAATACAACCTGTCTTCCTATTGGTAATAAACTTGCTAATTTGCCTTTACCAGTTGCTTGAAAAAGTATGATACCACTAGATGCAATAGGTAATAAAAGTAATACTGCTAGAATACTTCTTAAATTAATAATATCAGCACTACTTAAAACAATATCTGGTAAAAGTAATTCAATGCAGTGTTCTGGAAAGAGTAATACTGGAATCATTAACACTGCTACGAATAAAATACTTCCTATTCTGAAAATCTTTACTGTCTCTATACACCTTTGTATATTAGAAGCTCCATAATTAATCCCAATAATTGGTTGCATGGGTTGTAATAGTCCTAAAACAGGTATTGCTAAAAATGAAAACAACCTAAAAGCCGCACTGAAAAAAGTAATGTCATGAGATGTTCCATACCACGTCAATGTTCTAAATAAAAAAAACTGTTTTACCACATTAGATAATTGCATAACAAAAGCAGAAGTTCCTATATTGATCACATCTTTTATGATATCTTTTTCTATACCTATTTTGAATTTGCCTGTACTAAAAGAAGCTTTTCCTTTTATAAAATAGAATGATGTTGCTATTGCATATAACAACATTGATATAATACTACTCCAAGCAGCCCCTTCTATATTCATTGAGAACGTATGAATAAACAAAGGTGTTAACATAATATTCATTATCACAGACATCACTGTAAATGTCATCGCCTGTTTGATCTTCCCTTCTGATCTTATGAGTCCATTTGCAGAAAGACCATAAATATTAAAAAATGCCCCTAATATATATACTTTAAAATAAGAAACCCCATGTTCAAACATAGCATCTGTACCCCCCATTACTGCAATCAGTTCTTCAGAAAACAAGACACCACTTACTATGATAATAATAGAGCTTATCATAGAGAGTGCAATCAAATTAGGGAGTACTTTCTGTTGTGTATTCTTATCATCAGAACCAATAGCTCTACTTAAAACCGAAGATGACCCTGCCGCGATAAAAACGGTTATACTGGTTATTACCAATGTAAGAGGAAACAATAATGAAACCCCAGCAAAAGCATCTGCCCCAATAAAATAACTCACATATATAGAATCTACCAATGAATTAATAGAAATGACCATCATTCCTAATATTCCAGGTAAAGAAAGTTTCCACATTAATTTCCAGAGATTATCTTTGAGTATGTCAGGTCGTTTTTTCACATTTTAAAATTGTTTCAGAAAAGTAATTTTACTTATAAATTGTTGGTTTCTTTGTACTGGATCAAACGAATTTATTTGAGTGTCATTAAATACTAGATAAATAAAAGATAATGGCATATACTCCCAACTAAGCCTTGCGTTCCACCCTCCTCGTTTATCAAACGAATTGTATTGATAAAAAGAAGATACTTGCATTCTGGGTGAGAGCGCCAATCTAAGGCTAGCAGAGTACAGGTCTGTTTTTAAACCTTCTCTTTGCACTCCAATATTTTTGAGTGAATTATGCTCATAATCTCCCGTTATAGCAACGTGTGGCAAAGGAGCATATCGTATACCAGCAGTAACAGTCTTTCTGTTTCCATTATAAAAATCCCCCCATTCATATTTGGCTGAGGCAGATAATTTTCTAGATCGATCAGAATTATACCTAACAAATTGCCTTGTATAGAAATAACGTTTTTTTTCGATAGATAATCCCAGTGGTTCAAAATCAAAATTTATATTTTGCCAAGAGGGAGTTACAGAATATTCTACAAAACTATTGTCTTTAAAAAATATATAGACTGGAAAAAGATACAGGCTCGCCTGCTGAAACTCTTCTGGGTTCTGAAAATCATGTTGATATCTGGCAAAAAAACCAGGATCCCACCGTCTAATCCAAGGGAGTTTCTTGGGTCTTAGGATAAAATACCCTCCAGGATTATGTCTAATAACATCGTTTTGAAAAACAAAACCAGTCTTGGAATCATACTCTTTACTCACAAAATCTGTAGACCAGCCCCATTTCATCCTATTACTACTATATTCTGAAAAAATACTTCCAGCCTGCCCCCATTTGCTAGTTTGCTCGTCATATGTTGCCGAGGCTAGATACGATATTGTCCATTTATCTTTTAATCTGATCAATCCGTCTATTGTAGTGGTTGTATTATTATTTTGGTCAACAGCCAACACATTGTTTTTCTCATCCAGACGATGATTAATCATTATTCCTATATTATTTTCTTTGCTATAATTCTGTGAATACCGAAATACTCCAAAATTAGCTCCTGGGGAATTATCAGTCTCTCTTTGATGAATATATAGCCCTGCAAGTGTGCGCTTATCATTTCTATCAGTAAACCGTGTTCCAACATCAATTGGAGCGGGAACTGCATTAAATCTTCCTTCTAATCCTATTTTTCTACTAAAAAAAGGGCGTACCAATTCACTGGATGCCCCAGCCCATATTCCTGAGTTTTCTAAAAAAAACTGCCTTCGTTCTGGAAAAAAAATATTAAATCTCTCTAGGTTATTAACCGCCCTATCCACATCTGCTTGTGCGAAATCTGTATTCACTGTTACATCCAATACAGATTGCGGACTTATCGCCCATTTCAAATCCCCTCCGAACTTTATATCACTCTCTGAGTTTTCTTCTCCTTCTATATCCGTGGTTGTGTATTTATACAAAGAATAAGGTTCTATCCTAAGGTTAACCCCAGAATCAGGAAGTTCTAATCCTTTTATCTGAGCGGCATATGTCATCCTATATTGAGAAAAGGATTGTGGAATTGCAGGAAAAACAGTACGCTCATAATCTCTTCTTGCCAATCGATTAAATGTAATTCCCCAAGCAACATCCTCTCCTTTTTCCTGATTGTCATATCTAAGGGAAGCAAAAGGTATCCCAAATTCTGCAAAATAACCTTTATCCGTTCTATGAGTTCGCACAGACCACAAAGCGTTCCAATCATTATCTATTGTTGTATCATTAAAATTTTGTAAATCTCGTTGATTACCATAGGGGGTTGTCTGAAAAGAAACACAATACTGTTTGAGATTCTGAGGGTCTAATTGTATACTAAAAATATCATTTTCTCCTTCACTAAAATCTCTCCTCAAATCTTGAACACGAACTCCTTTTTGTCCTAATGAATCCTCACAAAAAACTCCCACATATAGATACTTTTCATCAAATAACACTTTGACTTCTGTTTTATGTTTATAGGTTCCTCCTTGTCTGGGTTCCATTCTAAAAAAATCATCTACTGGTATCGCATTTTGCCAATCAGACTCAGTTAATTTCCCATCAATTTTTATAGTACCTTGTACTCGTTTTGCATGAATCTGAGGAGGAGTATCTGGAGGAGGAAAATTTTGATTCGTTTGTTGAGCAATCATATTATATTGCACGAATACAAGAATATTACAAATCCATTTCTTCATTTTTTTTGTTTTTCTATATTTATAAAACCTACCGCAAAAAAGAACACCATTGTAATACCCACTTTTGCCATACTCCAAAGAATATGAGTTTTCCATTTTACCTCATTTGTTTTCATCTTAAAAGAAGGGAGCTTGGAGTAATCCTCTAACTGTATTGGTTTATCCCAAAACAATTTCTTGAAATAAAAATCAGAAATAGCACGATGAAACGACTCTATAGAAGAGTGAAATTGATGATAGGTATTGAGATCTGTTTTGGCAATATGTACAAATATCCCTTGCATATTGACTGCTGGATTGATCCAATGTAAACCTGCTGCCCATTGATTTCTTTTATATACCTGACTCACATAATGATCTACATCTTCTTTGCTATGCATATCTTTTAATGAGGTTAATGCGGCATATGCTTTTGCTAGTGTATTATTATGTATCAGTGTATCTGATCCTTTCAGATGTGGGTTATGATCTAAAAACTCATGTATGACTTCTCTTGCTTCGTTCTCATCTTCTTCATTTTCTAAACTTGTTCTACGCGTAATTTCAGCTAGAGATGTACTATTTAATGGATACTGTGAAGACATTAATACATTAAGTACTGCGGGTATAACAATAAGAAATAAAAGCCATATTCCTGCCGCACTTATTGCAGTAAAAGAAGAATTCATTTTAAAACTAACAATACAAAACAATACTGCAAACCAAAATGCGCAGTATACAACAACTCCAACAATCCAAAACAAGGTTGCAAGCCTATTTTCTGGAGCAAAAATATTACCAGAAGAAACAAGACCTATTATCGAAATAAATAATGCTAGCCCTGTAATTAAGCAAAAATAAAACCCTAATCGCACCATTAGAATCTTTCTAATACTTATGGATTGAATGTGCAACAAGGGTAATACTCCTGTTTCTTTTTCTCCCGCGTATAAACTATAGGTAAATGCTATAATTAATAATGGAAAAAGGTAAATCAATACAAATGACAGATCAAAATTACCTACATATAACTTTACTGGATTGGCAATTTCATTTTCAAAAAGTTGGTAATGAAGACTCATCCCTGTAAGTCTATAGTAGTATGGGTGTAGGTCACATTGACCAATGGCTAGTGCTGCATAATCATGAGGATGTAATACTGCATGATATCCATGTCTATGCCAAGCATATGAAGGATCTGATGCTATTTGCATTTTTTTTCTTTCTGATCCTAGTTCTTCTTTAAAACTGGCTTGATATTGGTGAAATTCATGTTCTTCTATATCTTTTACATCTTGTATGGTTTCTCGTTGTACTTCTATTTCTGACTGTCCATAATAAATTGCATATAGTCCTAACAAAAAAGTACATCCCAACATCAGCAATTGAAAAGTATTTCTAACAAAAGAAATCCATTCATAACGTATTAATAGTAGTATTACCTTATTCATATACAGGTCTGATTTTACGAGATGAATACCCTAAAAGAGAAAAGATCAATACCGCCCAGCAACATAGAGATATTAATTCTGTTTTGTATAATGATACTATCTCATAGACAGACATTGTAGTATACTCAAACTCTTTGATCGAATTCCATAAATTTTTACCTGCTTTGTATTCATAAAACTCTCCATATCTAGAGTTTTGAGCCATATCATTGTTCATTTTTCGTACTAATTCTCTCCTATAGTTTTCTGTTTTTTTCTGAAAATGAATTGAAGTATACAAATCGGTTGCGGTAAGTCCCATTGATAAATTGCGTATAGCAAGATATGGTGTAATAAAACTTGATAAGCTTGCAATACGGTTCTGATTATCAAATATTTTTTTGAGTCTTGCCCAATGCACATCATATACTTTATTACCATAATCTTCTCCTGCTTGCATACGCACTCCTTCAAAATTCAAAGGAAGTTTATGAATTGAATCTACCGCATACTGTTGCAGATATTCTTTTTTTAATTGGTTCTGTCTAAAACTTGTTGAAGCCTTACCATCTAACCCGCTTTTGATATCTTTTTGAATTGCTTCTCTATAGATTTTCATAGAAGGTAATGGGTACATACTTTCTCCAAAATTTGCTGTTGTTTTTGGTATAATAATCATAAACAGAATCCAGCATGTCAATAAGGTAAGTAATGCGTTTTTACTTGTAGATGATCGCATGGATACCCATACCGAAAAAGCAACAAAAATAAGAAGGTATACTACATAAATAATAACCAATAACACTACTCTAACTGCTATATCTGGTATGGTCTCAGAATTTGCCAGCATGGTAGATAAAATAAATGCTATTACAAAAAACGGAGCCAATATTGATAAAAGAATACTTAAATACGCTACTATTTTCCCCCATACGATAGTAGTACAGGAGACTCCCTGACTAATTAATAATTTGAGTGTACCACTTTCTCTTTCTTTGGTAAATGCAGGGAATGCTAAAAAAATAAGGAGTAAAGGAACCAAGATTTGTAATACAAGTGCTGCACTAAGTTCACCAAATCGTATCATACTACTATGGTCCTGTGCAGGACGAAACATAAACTCATGTTGATAGTGTGCTTCTAGATATACAGAAGTACCAGTAAAGGTATCCAATCCAAAATCAAACAGACTTAAAATGGTTTTGGGTTTAAATATAAAAGTACCATAATGCGCTGCTATATGAGGATGTTTATCTCCTTGTGTAAGCCATTCTTCTCTTTTCTCTTTTCGTGCATTTTCTATTACTTCTTTTTGTTGATCATAGGCTACATATCCAGCATATAATGCAACACTTAGCAATACCATTATCACAATTGCAAGAGCACGAATTACCTTTTGACGCAGGGCAATTAGTATTTCTTTTTTGGCTATCAAGAAAACTGAATTCATCGCTTTAATTATGCATATGTTTTAAATATAATTTTTCCAGATCTCGAAAACTGACTTCTTGAGATTCAAATTTCTCTAGCAATCTTCCTTCTTTCATAATACCGATATGTGTTCCCGTATCTTTTGCCCTAAAAAGATCGTGAGTAGCCATCAATGTGGCTACTCCCTTTTCTTTCATGCTTAGTAATAATTCAGAAAACTCATTACTGGCTTTAGGATCAAGTCCAGAAGTAGGTTCGTCTAGTAGTAATACTTTTGATCCTCTTGCTCTGGCTAATGCAATACCTACTTTTTGACGCATTCCTTTTGAGTAATTATCTACTCGTCTATTGATAAAGTCTGTCTGTAATCCTGATTGTTCCAGTAATTCTTCTAATTCTCCTTTACTTTGATGTTTTCCTCCCAGTCCACAAAAAAACTGTAAGTTTTCCAATCCTGTCAGGTTTTTATACAACATCAGATTTTCAGGAATATATGATAACAGCTGCTTGGTTTCTCTTGCATGCTTTGTAACATCTAGATCATTAATCTTTGCACTACCACTTGTTGCTCCAATAAAATTGAGAAACAAATTAATAGTGGTAGATTTTCCTGCCCCATTTGCTCCCAAAAGGCAAAAAATTTCACCTTCGTTTATGGTTAAGTTTAGAGATTGTAGTGCCGTAAAATCACCATATCTTTTTGTCAAATCGATTGCTTCGAGCATTTTTTATTGCTTTAGTGTGATGATTCCAGTAATATACCCACTGGTACTCACCATTTTTTTAGTTACACTACCAGAGCTGATTTTATAACTATACAAAGCATCTTCTTCCGTTCCTGAAATAGGAAAAAGAACCTCATCATCTGATGTTTTTTTCATAAATGATGTACGAGATGCCGCAAAAGTATTAGGCAAAGAGGTTTCTAAATCTCCTACTTTTTTTGTTCCAGCAAGGTCAATTTTTTGATATCTAAAAACAGGGTTAGCTCCATCTGTTCCGAAAAAATTATCATCATTTTCTGAAATTATAGTAAAAGTTGCCCCCTCACCAAAGTGATATAACCCAAAGCAAGTTTTACCAAACGCAGCACCTAGATCAAAGAAATATGTAGTATCAAAATCTGTCTGTCCATTTTTAATTCTCAAAACACCACTTGGCTTATCACTAAACAAGCCAGAAGCCTGAATGTAAATATCTCCTTGAGCATCAACAGTCATAATCTCTGAGGTTAACGTATTAAACAGCGTAGCGGTACGATCATCTGTTATTATCTTACTAAGGGTATTGGTCTTTAAATCTACCACAGCAACCTTAGCTGTTCCTGATCCACCAAAATCATTTAGTGCTACAAATAAATTTGTATCTTTTATTACCATATCTGAATAGAAGATACCATCTCCTACATCTTTTAGATCTATTTCACCTGTAATTCTCATAGTAGAAGGATCAAATTGAATAACTTTGGATATCCCTCCTCCTACAGTTGCATACCCTGTAGTCTCATTTAGAATTTCTAAAGAAGAAAAAGAATTAGATCCTGGAATTATAATTTCTTGCTCTAGAACAGCTTTTCCTTCTTTATCAAATACGAATTTTTTCATCGTAGCTGGTGATCCAAAGCCAGCAGTAAACATGGCTTTTCCATCAGAATACACAGAGCTAAACTGTCCTACTTCTGTACTATTTTTATTATCTATAGAAGTAGTGTTAAGATTTGTAAGTCCTTGTAAAAAAGTAGTTTTTACATCTCCTGCTCCAGATACTACTGCTACCCCATGATTTATTTTGACTACTGGTTCTTCTACAGAAGTAGTTGCATCATCATCTGACCCACAAGAGAGCATATTAAATGCGACTAATAGTCCTAGGATATATATGTATGTTGTTGATTTTAATTTGTTCATGACTGTTATGTTAAGATTTAAAAAGTGAAGTTTTTAGTTTAAAATGCCATGATCTTCCTGGTTTCTGAACTCCAAAATTATCATAGGCTTGTCGATTGAATATATTATTAGTTTCTAGCGTGATTGTATATCTATTCTGTTTATCTGTATAAGCTATTCCTAAGTTATGTAGCCATTGGGTAGGAATAACGAGCTTATCTTCTTTTCTTCCATCTATCTCCCAGTATCTAAAAAAGTCTTTTACATATCTTGTAGACCACCAGAATTGCAACCGATCTTCTTTATCCATAAGATTGCGTTGAGTAATCTGGACTTCTCCGTTTCCAAACAAGTAAGGCTTATTGGGAAGTCTAGCTCCAAAATAGCGATCATTAGAAACTCCTGAGTTTTCTTTTTTAGATCGATTTCGCAGATCTTGAAAAGTACCATTTAACACCAAGCTTATCCATGGTGTTGGAGTTATTTTAATCTCACTTTCAACCCCTAAGATTCTTGTTTTTAATAAATTTTGATAGGTACTTAGTACAGGAGGGGGAACGGCCTGAAGTATGATAATATCTTCCACCTCTCTAAAAAATCCATAAGCTTCTGCGCTCCATATTTTCTTTTTATAAGTTCCTCCTAGGTTGATATTATGGCTTCTTTCGGGTCTTAAATTAGGATTTGCCGCAACAGCAGCGCTAAAATCTCCTAGCATTTCGATTCTATCAGGTAATCGTGTCGCATATTCATAGGATAGTTTTGCTAGGAAATTGGTATTCATTTTCCATGAGAAAGATTGACTTGCTCCATATTCGGTTTTCTGCTGTTCGACTATCTGTGCCTCATTATCCCCTATTTCAAAACCTTTTGCCGTATAATGATATACCTTTACTGCGCTATTACTCGTTACTCTTTTATTAAAAAAATCTCTTTCTATTCCAATACCACTGGTAATTTTATTGATAGATACAGGGTTTTTAAAATGATCTTCTCCATAAAAATCTGCTGCTACAGGATCTTCCCCTGATCGTTTAAAAAAAGAAGTTACTCCGTTAAAAATTAATTTAGTTGCTGGATTAGCATTGTATTGTAAATTTATTCTTCCTGTAATATTATCTCCTGTAAGCTTTAGCTTATTTTGTGAGGCTGTAATTTCTCCTCCTGATGTCCTTTGTCCTACAATTTCTCCTCTCCAATTATAAATATTTAGTGTAGCATCATCAAAATTTGTAATGATCCTATTATATCCTACATATAGGTTTGCATCTAAGTTTTTTACAAGGTCCTTTTTCTCGTATTGCAATGCATTGTTATAAGTAGATACTCTATTCAATGCTTCTCCATAAGGTTGTCTCATTTCAAAATTATGCTGAATTTCATCATATAAATCAGCATATGAAAAACTAAGCAATATACGATCTGCCCATGACTGATCTATCATTCCTATATCTGCCTTAATCATATAGCTTCTAAATCTATCATGGAATTTTTTGGCAGAAATAGATTCTGGGTTACCTAGTTCGTTAATAACATTGACATCATGTAATCTATAATTATTATCTGATGAGGTATAAAACCCTGTCAATCCTGCTGTGAATCCCGATGCTAGTATTTTTCGGGCATTAATTGTAGTTCTCCATGTATTAAACGAACTATATCCTGCTGAGGCCTCTACAAAATCATATTTTTCTTTTCTTGTGACCATATTAATAGCTCCTCCTAATGCATCCACCCCCATACTTACTGGCACTGCTCCTTTGTATATTTCCATACGCTTGATAAGGTTGACAGGTAGCATTGCCAAAGAAGGACCTACGCCTAATTCTTCTACAGGTAATAAAAAATCCATAGGAATACCATCTACAAATAGTTTTACTTGTCTACCACTTAATCCTTGAATAGAAATCTCTGCGCTATTGCCTACTCCTCCACTTTGTCTTACCTGCACTCCTGATGCTGTAGCCAAAAGATCAGAGGTGGTTATAGATCTAGTATGAAATGCTTGCGCTTTGATAACAGATACTGTTGTAGTACTGTTCTTTATCTTGGTAGCTTCTGATGTTCCTTTTAATGTTACTTCATCCAACTCATCAGATTGTTGGGTTAGTACAATTGTTTGTTTTACTTTAGGCTGTTCTTTTTTAAGCAGTATTTTCTCTTGCTTTGTATAATATCCAATATAAGATATGGTTAAATCATGTTGCCCTAATGATAAGTTGTCTAACTCAAAGCCACCAGAAATATCGGTCACTACACTCCTATTTGCTTTTGATTCATATATATGGGCTCCAGACAAAGGCTCTCCCTTGCTGTTGATTACTACCCCTGAGATGGTAGCCTGTTGACTCAAACAACTTATTGAAAAAAAAAGAAAGACAATTATAAAATATGAATTGTAGTGCATGGGAGAGTGACAAATTGTTTGGTATGCTTTATTTTATCGTTTTATGTTTTATAACGCTATTTTTTTTATCTTAAATATCTTAAAGGTGGATTTCTTCTATTAATCCTTCTGAGTTCATTTCTTCAAAAATTGCTTTTTCTTTTTCTGACATCGTATCTTTATGAAATAATCCATTTGATTTTTCCCATAACTGTTTTGTTTCTGTTGTTAAACGATAGGCTTCTTCTTTATCTTTTTTTAACAGACAGGAGAACTCATTATTTTTTTGTATTTCTAGTACTTGTTGATTACGTAGTAGATATGACGTGGATAAAGCTGTCAATGGGATTACTTCTCGTTCTTCATTATATAAAAGAAAGTCTTTATCAGAAAAAAATTGTATTTCTGTTTCTTGTGATGCCTCAATTTCAAAAACTTGTACTTTAGTATTTAATTCTCCCAACTCATTCTCATAACAATACACCACTTTAACTGGTGTTTTTTCTGTAGAATGATTGACAATTATTGCTTTTTTTTGCCCTCCTTCTTCAACAACCTTATCTAGGGTAAGCTTCTCTACCAAGAAAAAATCATCTATTGCAGTTTTAGAGTGCTTTATCTCTCCAGAATTGTGAACTTCTGATATCAACGTGTATTTTCCTATAGGAGCATCATTTGGAACCGTATATGTAAAATAGTAATGTCTTCCTGACTGAATATTTTTAAGGATTTCTATTAGCTTTTCTCTTTTGCAAGGACCACTTAGATAATCTGCTAATACCAGAAGTGGAATGTTTTTATTTAGGTATTTTAATTGTTGCTCATCTGATTTATCATTGGCAACAGGATCAGGTAAGCCAAGAACATGCTCTTCAAAAAGCATTGTTACCTTACCTTTTGGGTCTTTGACACCTATTCTTACAAAAGGTAATATATGTGTGTGTTTTAATGATGAAATATTAAAATTCCAGTGTATAGTAACTGTTTTACCTGGTACGGCTCGTTTAGGAAAAATACTCATTTTATTTTCTTAGTGCTTTCAGCTGTTCTTTGCCATATTCTTGTGGATATTTCCTGAACCACTTTTCTACTGTTTTTTCCCCCAGATAATCATATGTTACCGACAATAAAAATTCTAATTTTTTTAGATATTCTTTTCTGGCTTTCTCTGGGTCTTTTGCCATGCTTTTTTTACGATCTTCCTTTTCTTTTTTGGTAGCAGGAATATGATGAAAGTAAGGTTTACCAAAACATTCTTTACTAAATTCGTGGTATTGAGGTGTAAAAAGAATCATATTATGCCACATCTCATCTATAATCAAAAGATCATCTGGTATAAAAACTCCAGGAATCTGACTTATATAAAGAAACTTGAGCGTTTCATTAAAAATATCTCTTATTTCATCCTCTTCAATAAGATACATATCTTTAAATCTAGAAATGACATCCTCACTTTCAAATTTGAGAATCTCAGCTAATTGTTTTTCTTCTAGTACTTTCATGTTTCAAAAATTAAAAAACGGCAACATGATTATACATCATGCTACCGCAATGAAATCTACAATGTATTGTGACAATGTCCACAGTTACTACAATGTGTACCTCCTATTGGATTAGCTAATTTTTCTTCTAAGATTTGAGAAATTAATGATTCTTTGTGAATTTTCATGATTATAGTTTTAAGATTATGCCTACTCGTTTATAAAGGTTTTCGGCTATTCCTTTTTTGTTGCAACAGTGTTGCAATGTATAACATATGAAATATAACTGCAATTATGTTGCAACTAAAAAAATGTTAAAACACCATTTAATTCACTTAAAAAAATCACAAAAACTTAAATATCAGTCATATACAAAACAACACCACCTCTAAAAGTTCTATATTATAATGATTTTTAAAGTATTAAATTTCATGTCTTAGTAACTACTAAAAGTATGGTAAAACCTTTTATAAAATCATCAAAAACAACAATATAACTAATTAAAAAACAAGGGTTTATACCTATAGGAAATAACTTAATTTAAAGGTAACTTAGTCTCAAGAGTACTTCAGATAGTTAATATCAATTTCAACACAAATCATATATTAAATGGTACTGAATTTTAAATATTTCCTTACATCGGGGCTTTACGATAGTTGTATTAAGAAGATTATATCGATTAGTATAACTATACTTTTCTTATGTATTTCGAATCGATCTTCTCATCTATTCGCGCATAATTCTATTTCTAATAGCAACATCCCTACTTTGAAAACACATTTACCTCTTGCAATAGCCTTAGGTGCAGCAAAACTCAATACTTGTAAAATCGAAATCACTGGTTATACAGGCCAATCTATCACAGTAGCTTTTTCAGGTCTTCCTGCTAATCAACCCTCTACCTATAAAAATTTTATTGCCATTTGGGAAGCATCTGTTATTCCTTGGACAGTAACTCCTTTACGAACCATAGAAATAGGTGTAAATACAGAAGATGGAACTCTTACTATTGATAACCTAACTATTACTTATAATAGTTATATAGTTGGCTATGGGGTTGGTTCTGGAGTAGGAAATATTTGTGCCAGTGCTATTTTGAATGCTGGAGGTACCAAAGCGCCACTATCATATGTGAATATAGGTATCGCAAATCTAGGGCAAACTTCTCTATCTGTACATTATCAAACACTATCAGGATATCTTCCTAAAGAAAATGGGAATTGGATAGGATTATGGGAAGGGTATGTTTCACCATATAATCTACCTCCCGATGCTCTTATCAAGAAAGAAGTAAACAGTTATGCCAATCAGGGGGTTATTGGACTTAACAACCTATCATTAGGCAGAGATACAGAATATACTTTAATATACTTTATGGGGGCAGACAATACAACAGCTGCTGCAATATTAACATTTAATACTAGTGATCCGACATCAGAGAAATAATTTTTTTTAAACTCTTATTAATAACATTTAAATCTAAACATCATGAGTACAGCAACATTAGAACAACAAGGAAAAGCAACAACCGTATTAACCACTAAAATCGAAATTACCTCTATCACGGCTAATTCCCTAGATATCAATTACGATACTCTACCTGGAAATCAACCTAACACTTTTGGTAATCAAGTGGTATTATGGCAGAATAGTAATGAAATTCCTTTTGGCACACCACCTTTACAAAGCAAAATCATACCTAGTAACACTCAGGCAGGGTCTCTTAATTTTGCTGGTCTCGACCTTAATAACAATAGCTACATTGTTGGGTATGCAGTAGGGCCAACATTAAACAGTCCAGCACAAACTTATGGTAATATTTGTTCATCATCCTTTATTCCTGCAGCAGGACAGCCTGAACCTTCTAATAATTTTGAAGGAGAAATTGTAAACGTAAAACCTGGTACAACCAGTGTTTCTTTTGGTTTAAGCAATTTCCCAAATCAAATCGATTTGAATGGTAATGGATCTTGGGCAGCTATCTGGCAATCAGGAGCTCCTTCTTACTTTGCACGCCCATTATCTGCTGTTCAGATAACGAGTAATAATGGTGGTGCTTTTAATGATATTAGTATTGGTAGAGGGCTTACATATACTATTGCTATTTTCACTAGTGGCTATAACCCTACAGGAAATAGTAATCAGGAAACAATGGCTGCTGCCTATACGTTTACTAATTAATCCCCCTAAGTGATTGAGTAATCCTCTTTTTGTGATATGATGAGAGATTGCAATTAATCTATGTATTCAGATAAGTAAAAACCCTATATCTACGGGTTTTTGCTTATCTGGATATCAGATATCATGTTTTATCAATGCTTTTTGTTGCAAAACAACTAAGTAATGCTCTCCTATTTCCTTATATAAAGAAAATAGTAGTTACACACATTCAACTTAATCTTTTACACATGACAGTTTTCTCTAAGAAATTTATCAGTCAATTATATATTGCTGAAAACGAAACAGGTGATCGTGGTTTTATTGCTTTTGTTACTCCAGACGAGATTAACCCTCCTAATAGCACTATTGCCCTAAAAGATGCGCTGGAAAATTCCTATTATAATGGAAATTTTGTGTTCTCTGCACAGACTCTATCTATAGAAAATGAAGAAGAAGCTGAAATCTTTGTAAAAAATATAAATGAGTTGATCTCATCTAGCTCTGCAAATAGGGCAATGATATGGCTTAGACAGATCAATATCAATGATATCAATAGCACAAACAGCTCTCTTATGGGACTCAAAGCTAATGGATCAGGGATAAATACTGGGCTACAAACTCCACTTACCACTGGTCTGTACCTTACTGTACAAAATGGAATGGATATTACATTAGATACCAACAATACCATCACTCTCAATGGCAATCCTAACAATATGGTGATTGATTTTTCTGGTACTTCTTCTCCAAAAACGATTCCTTCCAAAATAGGGTATATTAACTTTTCAGGATCATTACGAGGTTGTATTCGTTTTTCTAATTTTATCAACCGTTTTTCTCTTTTAGAGGATTTAAAGTGGGGGTTTCAATATTTATTCCCCGAGGAAGAAGGAGATGAAGATTCATTATCAGAATGGTTTCCTTTTGCACAAAGTATTCCCGCAGGAGATTACCTAGGGTTCTCTGTCGTTATTGACCCTTCAGATGTTACTAATCAAACTTTTAATCCTTGCTCAAACGATACTACTGCTATTTGTAACATCAATACAGCTTATAACTCACGAAGAACTTATTTTGATTTTACAGGTAAAAACAGTAATCAAAGAGCCACTCTTTTATATTCTTATTTTACTTCTAATTATGGAAACCAGATAACTCTGTCCCCAAAACAAGAATCTGATAACGTATATAATGCACGATTGGTTATCTCTAAAGGCACTATTAATGAAAAAAGTAATGCAGAAGATTTTCATTTTACCCCTGAGGGAGATTTTGAAATTGAATTTCAAAAAGAAATCAGTACAGGTAAGTACTATATGATGTGTGGGCTTCAGGGAACTGAGTTTTTTACCCTTAGTCAAAAAGGAGACACTATTCGTTTTATATCCAAAAATGGAGCATTTGCTCCAAAATTCCCTTTTGAAGCTGCTTCTTCTGTAAAGGCTCCTGAATCTCCTACAGCATCTTTATTAAATCACTCTAAAGAAACCGCTTGGGCAACTATACTCAATACCTCTGGCAACACCGTTACTTATGTATCTCAACCCAAAGGTTCTGCCCTTTTTGGAGAGGGTACTTCTTCTTTTAAATATCAGGATCTGTTTGTACACAATAATTTGGGTTTTGTATATACAGCTGATGAAACTACGCTTTTTCCGATAGTTCCTTATCTGGGACTTACGGTAGGTAATGGGGTTACGTCTTTTTCTAAATCAGACACAGAAACTTTTGAAAGTCAGATTATAAGTCAAACCCGTAGAGATACTATTGGTCAAGCAAGTACAAAAGCTTCTTTATTATCAGCAAAACAGATAGCAAGTATTAGCGAAGCATCTCCTGCTACTTCAACCACTCCTTCTGGATTATTGGCTACCACCATACAAAATGAAGCGCAAACTCATTGGAATGAAATTTTCTTAGGTCAGAATACAGATCAAAACAAAAATTATAAGCTAGAATTTATAAACCCTGAAAATGAACTGGTAGAAGCTACACAAACTAGTGATCTTTTTTTGGTAACTGCCAATTCAAAATATTTGGGATCACTGGATAGTACTGACCCTTTGATTGCTGCATTCAATAATATTGTAAGTATTGATAGTTGGGAACTACAAGCTAATGTTGGAGAAGGAAGTGAGTATAACAACTACAAAAACATAATGATTATCAAGGGGCGAAAAGGTAAGTTATATGACCCAAACCCTGATACAGAAATAAGTGCTCAGGAAAGTTTGATTGCCAATCCAAAAAAATGGACACAACGGGATCGCTTTGGTTCTCCTTCTACAATTAATTCTGAAGGGGTGCAACAAGAGCCTGATCCTGATCAATTGATTATAGTATCACAATGGATGCAATCCTATTTTAAAAATGCATCTGAGCAATCTGATAACGAATATTTCTCTAAATTCAATGAAATAGCTACTGATGAAAACTGGACTGGAATCCTAATTTTACGAATGGATATCAAAAATATTCCTACAAACCTACAAGGTATTATGGCAGGAATTACCAATCCCGAAGCATTTAATGCACATCATTTTGCAGTAGAAATAAGCCCTGTTACCAAAGGAGATGGTGGTGCTGTAGTTGATCAACCCAGTACTATGTTTGGCTTGATTTATTATGTAGACCCTGATTTTGATGATACAATCTCTCCTCCAAAAACAATCTCGCCTACTACTGCAAACACCTATGATTATAGGTTATTATCTCTAAAAGTTTTATTTGAAAACACAACAGTAAAAGACTTTGAAAGCTACTCACAACTCACAATCAATAAACTTTTTGACAGTGATGTAACTAGTATGGGAAACCCCGAAAACACATTCAAAAATATTTTACTCAAAGGTAGTTTCCAGATTAATAATGGAAATGCTGTATACAGTATGGGAAGTGTAGCAGATACTATCTTTCTATTTGACAGTAATATCTATAACAAAATAGAAATCACCAATGTACTATTAACTACTCGTAATTCTCCTCAAGAAGGGTATGATGAATCTTGGTTTAGCATGCAAGGGTTTATTGATTATAAAATTATTCAAGGTGCGGTAGAGGACAACAAATTCTATACAAATAATAAAAGTAAATCATCTAAAGGCAATGCCCCAAAAAGTAACCCTGTCAACTTTGATATCTTTTCTTTTGGAAGCTCAGATAATACCAATCTTACTCCAAGAACTGGCCTTAGTTTTAATAATCTGGGTATTGCTATGATCTATGAAATTGAGAATCCACAACAAAATAAATCTCTAAATTTTGATGCAGGAGAAATCACTTTTGATATCACAACCAGTACTGCCAGAAGCGAAAGCCTATTTCTCAATTTTGCATTAGATCTAAAAGGTTTGATTATCGGAAATAGTGATAAAAGCCCTCAAGACAAAGGCTTTCTTACCGTCATTCCAGATGTTAGGTTATCTGGGGTAGATAATTCTATCTGGTATGGGCTGGATTTTAAACTAAATATGGGAACCCCTGGAGAATTGGCAGGCAAAGTAAGTCTGGACTCATACCTCTTATTGAGTTGGACTCCTGATAGTACGGGAGAAAATAATTATAAAGCTAATATAGGTATCTCTCTACCTGGTACAGGTGGAGGTGCTAAATTAATAAGTTTACAATCGGTACTTAAACTCTCTATCGGACAAATACGATTGGCCTTTGATGATAGTCAAAAGTCGTTCCTTCTTATGTTTACTGAAATAGCATTGAAATTTTTAGGCTTACTGAAAATCCCTCCCAATGGTTCTTCTTTATTTTATCTATTTGGCAACCCAAATTCTGGAGGAAAATCATCTGGATTAGGCTGGTATGCTATGTATAAAAAAGAGGATCAAGAAACAGTAAAAAGTTTAACAGAAAGTATACAAGAAGCAACACTGGTAGAATAGTGTATAGACAATACTAAATAACCTAGATATTATAATTCTAACAAGAATTACACAAATCATAAAAATATTGTAAGATGGGCGACTTCAATGATCTTTTAAACAAACTCATGCAAGGACAGGAAGCTAGTGAATCTGCTACCAGTACTTCAATTCAAGATATGCTTGCTCTAATACAGAGTAAAGATGAACTTCGATTTTATGTAGATAATACGCCCAATTTTGGACATCAGGCTACTACTATAAATATGATGAAAAGAATAGTCGACGCTACTACCTATTCCAAAAAAATCCTCATCATCTACTCGGGATCAAATACTCCCAATAAGCTTGCTATATTACTCACTGGCCTTAACCCAAATGATATAGCAACTACAAGTATAACCTATGGTAAAGCTACTCTTACTTTTCTTGAATATAAAGATACCAAACCAGATCTCGAGCAAATTGATTTTGGCTTTACTGGAGGAGCAGATAATAGCGTAGCGAATTACGCAACGCTCTTTAGTGTCAACTATTTTTTAAGACTTCAACCTTATTTATGGGAAAAAGCACCTAATCAAATAGAACGTAACGGTAAAGAGCCTTATGATTTATCAAAAGAATCAGCCTCATTTGCCCAACTAGCTTTTAAATTCTCTGCAGACTCTCTTTCATCGGTTTCAGATACTTTATGGTCATGGTATGCTAAGGATCAAACGTATAATGAGGCTTTAAAAATAAGGTCGATAAATGCGCAGTCTATCTACAATGTATACACTGCAAAAAAAGAACTTTGTCTTTGGCCTATATACGGGTTACACCAATTTTCTAGTCCCGCAGAAATGACTTTGAACCTTATTCTTTCTGCATTTACTGCGCAAAAAAGTATGCAGAAACCTATTGCATTTTTTATTCTGAGTGATATTGCCAAAATTGAGGAAAAATATCAGGAAATGCCTTTTGATTATGTAGCTGCATTTGCCAAAGACTTAGATAATAAAGACACCTCCTTACCTCATCTAAAAGCAACAATCAAAGAAGTATACCTTGCTACAGATATCATGGGAGCATATTCTCAATCAAGTCTGGATAATTTTATTCTTAATCTAGGGCAACAAGTAAAACCCTTGATGGATGTAGGATATACGTTGACTATAAGAGAGGGATACAAAAATGGAAACTATGTAGAGATAAAAGACCTAACAACAATACTTGAAGAAGCCAACAACAAAGAAATAGTAGCCATTACCTTAGGCCCTATTCCTCAGGAAATATATAATTTCTATTATGCTAATTCGGGGTTACCAGGAGTTTTTGAAGGGCAAGGCTCCTCTAGTCTCCCCATCAGTTTGGGGCATCCTTTTTTACAAATTCCTAAAACAGGAGAAGAAGACAGAGCCAACTACCCTTCTACTCTATCTGCTGTAAATTATGCTCCAGTGGCAGAAACTGCAAAAACAACTGCTTTAACTTTTAGAAATCAAACATTTGACACTTATTTACAAAAAATAAATCCAGGAAAACCTCAAGAGTATTATAATGCACTGGTAGATTCTGGATCATTTATGATAAATGCATATACCGCATCAAACAGTATAAACACCTATTTTAAAAGTCTGGGCACTTATTATCAGCAGGATATTCATGATAAATTAATGCTTGGATTGGTAGGGGTAAAACTGGTTTCTCCTGCTGTTACTTTATTAAAATTTTCAGAATCCCACGCACATGCTAGTTCCAATAACGGACTTATGGTGCTTGAAGAAGAAACACTCACCTTAGAAGGAGTCTATAATCAACTTATCAATAATTATAGTAATGATGGGGTCAATATTCTAAATGCACTACCTAATACTTATCTATCCTCCTTCTTCAAGTTAGTAACAGGCAACTTATTTTTTATTACTGTTGCCAAAAATGATATTACTCAGGAAAAAGATGGAGATACGGTAACTCAAGTTACATTATCAAAAGGAACTACTACTGCTTTTGGACCTGATTTTAATATCACATTAAATTTTACCAGCCCAGAAGAATCTGTAGTAACCGAAATTGAAACAGAAATTAATCAACGGTGGAGTATTGACGAAATCCCTTGGATAGGTTTTGAGAAACCAGGCTTCAAACTAAAAATAAATGAAGCTGGAAGCGCCGTAGAAGGTGGTATGAAAGGAACCATTGTTGGGTCTGGTACGGATAAAAATAATGATCCTGTACTATTGGAAACACTAATAAAATACCCAGAAGAAAATAATACCTGGCTTATCACAGGAGGATTTGATACGCCCTTGAGTGTATCTAGTTTTTTTCAAATGGCAGGAGGTATTAATCTGGTACAAGTATTACAACCTCCTCTGAATGGAATGGCAGGGTTTGGACTAAAAGATATGCAGCTACATTATAATAATCAAACGCATGCATTTGATTATATGTCATACTCCATGAGTACAGATACCGCATGGGAATTATCTAAAGATCCTAAATTTGAGATCAACCCCAGTGTAGATGTACAGATTTATAATGTGCAAGATGTAGCAAATAGAAAAATTGAATTTACTGTAACTGGTGATTTTCCTATTGGGGAAGGAACTGTAAGTGTTTTGGGTACATATCCAGATTTCAAAGTGCATGGAGGACTTAGTGAAGGAGTTATTCAACTTAGCGATTTATTAAAATTATTTGGTGCAAAATTAGACTTGAAAACTGCTGTTACTTTATTGGATTTTGACTTAAAACCTAATGAGAAGTATTATCAGTTAAATACTATTCTAGAGACTGATAAGCCTTTGGTTATCGGGCCACTTTTTACCATCAACAAAC
This sequence comes from Aquimarina sp. I32.4, assembly GCF_002924285.1. Classification (NCBI taxonomy): domain Bacteria; kingdom Pseudomonadati; phylum Bacteroidota; class Flavobacteriia; order Flavobacteriales; family Flavobacteriaceae; genus Aquimarina; species Aquimarina sp. I32.4. Next base: position 54,464 of record NZ_PGUB01000003.1, read on the forward strand.
TCACTTTTAATGTTATTCATAACACTGGTAAAAACGAAATTAGTATCGGTGGTGAATTTGTAGTACTACCCGATAGCATGAAAATTGGATTATCTCTACAATCTACCTATGCTACAGGAAACGGCTGGACTTTTACAGGAAATCAAACGTCTGGCGCTCTAGAAATTGGCCAGTTACTTACTTTCTATATCACTCCCGACTGGAAACCCGATGATGGATTTAATTATGCCATTGATGGACTTGGTTTTAAAATTCAGACAGAAACCAAATATTGGGAATTTAGTGGTAAAACTGCCGAGAAATGGGACATCACTTTTCTTGACCTGCAAGTTGACGGAAATGCTTTGGTAGCATATGGTAAAAAAGACGAAGAAACCTCTGTTGGATATTACGGTACTATCAATGCTAATGTAACTTGGCTTGGAATTGATTTTCAAGCTTTCTATGATTTTAATCCTGATGTAAAATCTTTTGGTATCATCTGGGAATTCTTAAAAGGTGAAGTAAAAAACATTGGGACTAGTAAAGACCCTCATTATACCGCAGAATTAAGTTTTACAGAATCTACTACAATTGGTAGTATGGTAGAGAAAATGGTGTCTTGGGCAACAGGAACTCAATTTGGACTTGCAGCCCCATGGGATCTCCTTAATAAAATACCACTTAACAATCTCAGCTTAACTTATGATTTTACCTCAAAACAGGTAGGGTTTAATTTGGATATAGGGCCTATCTCATTAGGATTTGCAACTATCAAATCTATTGGGGTCACTTATAAATCTAATCAATCTAAACCAGAAGATAATGGGGTCATGGTTACGCTAGAAGGTAGTTTCTTATGGCAAGATAACCCTAACGAACCTTTGGGGTGGGATGCAGCCAAACCCGAAACCACCCCGTCTCCTTCTGGGCAAGGAAATAAATATTTGGATTTACGTCTGCTCGCTCTAGGGCAACATGTCACTATCCCTGGTTTTCAAAATGTAGAAAAAGTACAGGATGCTATAGCAATTATGGCAAATCTACCAAATACAGAGCCAGGAGAAATTCCTGATGTACAATTGGATGCTACTAGTAACTGGCTAGTAGGAATGGATTTTGGAGTGTTGAAATTGGGAGGTGATAAAAAATCTACCTCAGCAGTTGCGGTAGCCAAAGAATCTGATACTGATAGTTATTTTATTACGATGCAAATTGTATTTAATGATCCTAATTTATATGCACTACGCCTAGCTCTTGAAGGAGAACCAGCTCGTATTTTTAAAGGATTAGATTTTCAGATTTTATACAAAAAAATTAGTGATACTGTAGGAATGTATAAGGCAGAAATTGCTTTGCCTACGGTCATGCGAAAAATACAATTAGGACAGGTTAATCTTACCTTACCTGTTTTTGGTATTGAAGTATATACCAATGGTGATTTTCAAGTAGATATTGGATTCCCTTGGAAAGAAGATTTTTCTCGCTCTTTTACCTTTCAAACTTTAATTTGGACTCCTGTAGGGATTCCTATTCCTGTCATGGGATCTGCTGGGGTTTATTTTGGTAAACTCAGTAGTGCTACTACCAACAAAGTACCTGATGCTACCAATGGTACATTCAACCCTGTATTGGTCTTTGGGTTTGGTATGCAGTTTGGGTTTGGTTATGATTTTGATGCTGGTATTCTCAAAGCTGGATTTAGCCTTACCGCAGTAGCTATTCTAGAAGGAGTTTTAGCAAAGTTCAATCCTTATCAATTATCAACTACCAGTGCTTCTAATGATGCACAGGTTGCAGAAGCATATTATTTCTGGTTTAGAGGTACTGTAGGTGTTATAGGTAAATTATATGGTACTGTTGATTTTGCTATTATCAAAGCTGATCTTAATATTGACATCAGATTATTGGCGCAATTAACGTTCTCTCCTTATGAGCCTATTGTAATTCAATTATCTGCCTCTGTAAGTGTTTCTTTGAGTGTAAGCATCAATCTGGGGTTATTTAAGATCAAAATGCACTTCAGCTTCTCTGCAAGTATCAGCCAAAGTATTACAATCAAGGCTATAGCAAGCAATCCGCCTTGGCAAACAGTTACATCTGATACAATGCTAAAAGCGTATACGCTAAATAGATTACAAAACACCAAGCAACTACGTATCGCTTTACATAACCCGCTCACCGTATCATTAACTCAAGTAACACCTAATTGGTCTAATCTAGAAAAAGCTTCTGAGCTTGTTTCTTTAACAGGGTATTTGGGATTAGGACTTACCATGGCAGGAGACAGAGCTACACAATTAAGTGAGCAACAAGCTTGTTATGTAGCTATGTTATTCTTAGAATCTATGGCATCCCCTCAAGAAGAACGTACTGATGGATATCAAAAAGCATTCTCAGAGACCACAGATTCTTCTTTTGAATTGTTGAGTAAAGAAATATTCAGATGGGTTGTAGCTTCAATTCAAAGTAATACTGTTACTGGTGAGCAAGTAAACAACACTCCTATTACATCCTCGCAACTAACACAACTACTAGCTTATTTTAGCGACCCTACAAATCCTAGCCCTATTCCTACAGAGGCTATTGATTCGTTTATGACAGATCAATTTGCTCTTGTTATTCAAGAACAACCACAGGAAAAAACAGATGTGAACGCTACATTCTTCCCAATGGCATTGTCATTAGAATTATCTACTCCAGATTATGGTAGTGATTATAAAGGGGTTTCTTATAATTTTGAAAACTATAACTCTATCTCTTCTACCTATGTTGCTGACCTCAGAAAATACTTCAATCAATTAGCAATTCAAATGCAGGAAGAGAATCCTGCTACTTTTGCAACTCTAGCAGGAGAAGAAGATATTTCTGTTGGTAATTTTGTATTTAGTGACTATTTCTTACTGATTGCCAAACAGATGGTTCAGACAGCGCAAGATTCTTTAAAAGATTTTAAATATTATACAAATAGTGGAGATACTCCTGATAATATTGTAAAATGGATTAATGACAACGGAGATCTTTCTGGAAATATGGCATATACCATTGATGAACTTTTTAGTGATAATTCTGGTATTACATTAAATGTTAAGAAAACAATATATATCCCAAATAGTACGTATACAGTACAACAAGGAGATACTTTTGACAGTATTGCAAATCAACCTATGTATGCTACTAGTTTTGATGGAAACAGCTTAGCTCTCTTAAATAAAGATGCTCAAAATATTCTACAAGGAGGGATTGCAATTCGTTTTACTTATAATGACTATCAGTACGATTATACGACTTTACCCTCTCAATCACTTACAGAAGTTGTAAATGCCATCAATGCTGATGTTCCTAACGAAAATAAGATTGATATCAACATCTTAATTACTGATGGGAGCATAACAACGATTCCTAATTTATTGCTTACTGTCGCTACAATTCGTATTGATTTGATTACTTATACTACAATTGAAGAAGATACTCTAAGGGCTATTGCTTCTAAATTCAATGTTACTCAACAAGATTTGGCTACTCCTATCGATCAGGATCATAATAACGGAGCTATTATAGACTTGTTTGATACTACAACATTAGACATGGCAAATCTAGAGCAGTTTAAAGTAGGAGAATTGCTTAAAGAGATTCAAGCAACACAAGGAATCCAGCATTTATCGGGTATGACTTCTAGGTATTATCTGGCTGGGCTAAAACTTCCTGTTGATGGGATAACTCCTAATTTTCAGGGAATGTGGGTAGAAGATGATAATGATGTTTTATCTTATGGTGATCTTGAATTTGCAGGCTTATATGCATTAAATGGGCAACAATTTCCGATTCCTACTCTCACAGAAGGAAATGATTTTGATATTACATTCAGTAAACCTAACACATTACAATGGCTAGCATTTAGTGGGGATAATGCTTCAAAAAGAGTTATTACTATTACACCAGATAGTGATGATGCTATCCGTATTAATAAAGTTTCTGAATATGCTACCACGAATAAATTAAATACAGGTCTTAACTTTCTTGGGGTAAAAGATCTGTTTACAAACAATGAGGCTAGTTACCCCTACACCTCAGAGATTGTTTGGAATGCCGCAGCTACTATTAATCTTCCGTATGGAGGTACTCCACCAGGTGTACCGGCATTAAGCCTATGGCCATTGCCAGACACATTACTTCAACTCCCAGATCTAAGTACCAGAAAAGTAAACCCAAGAATGGAATTCTTAATCGGCGAATATGATGAGGTTTCTAAAAAAATGATCAATCATGGTGTTTCTTATTATGGTCTTGGATCTCTGGTGGAAGTTACTATAAAAAAAGTACCTGTAGTTTCTGATAGCCCTGCAACTCTTACCACATATGAGGTAGTTGGTGCAAATAGTAATAATGCTGCTATTCTGGAAAAAATAGTGAGTGAAATTGCTGCTAATAATTCATTTATTGCAAGCCTGATTCCCGCTTATGCTGTTGATAGCAATGGAAGTACTCAAGATGGCATACAAACTGATACTCAAAATGCCCTTACTATGGGATTGGCTCAGGTAAATCTCTCTACAGAAACCCGACCTGATGTAGCTTTTGATATGTTGTTCAAAACTCTATCTGACACAGAGGATGAAAAAATAAGGCTCCTCAATACACAAACCGACTTCTTGCGCTTATTATGGCAAGCTAGTATTACCAGAAATGGAGGCTATTATTTATATTATTATAATGCAGATAATAAACAAGGGCTTCCTGATCGTATTTTTGATGATAATGGCGAGGCTGAATTATCATTTATAGTAATGTATGATAAGCCTGTAGAAGAAAGTCTTCAAAATACAATTGCATCGTATATGAATGTTTTTGCTTGTGGTGAAGCTTTTAATAAAGATACCTCTGTACTCTTTGCCCAATCAGATCCTAACATTATAAAATTACCATCTGATACAACACAAACACTACAAGAATTGGCGTATACATATTACGGCAATATCGCTGATGTAGCTTCTGACAATCAATCTTTACTACTTAGGCCTAATACTAAACTCGCAATTAATGAAGGTATTTATGAAGTAGGTATTGGGGGTAATACCTTGCAAGAAATTGCTGATCGTTTTGATACTACTGTAATTGCAATACAAGAGATCAATAACCAAAAATCAGGAAATGAACTACCTGATCAACTCAATATGTTTGATGCTATTTTCTTACCACAACTTACAATTATCGTAGGTACTAGTCCAGGCGGAAATACTTTTGCTACACTGTCTGATTTTTATGGTGAGAACATTTCTTCTATAGCCAATTACAATCAAAATGTTGTTGGTATTTTTGACGACAACCAAGAAATCCTAAGTACAGGTGGTCCAAAAATAAGAACTGCTAATGTGGCTGTTGGTACAACTTCTATAGATGCTATACGCCCCATACCAGCAGCAGTACCCGAGGATCCAAAAGCTACTGACTTTGGAGAATTATTCTTACAAAATATCTATAGCTCTCTGACGTATCAAGTAGTTGCCAATGATTATTTTGACAGTAGTAATATTGGTTTACCTTCTGGCCCAACCACAGAAGCAGAAGATCCAGACAGTACCAATAAAATTCAGGTTCCAAAAACACTTACAGCAGAAGATACATGGAACTACCAAGTGAGCATTCCTTATACTCGATTTAGCAAAGAAGTAGTTTCTACAAAAGATATTATGCCAGACAGCAATGATAGCCCATATTTAGGATTAGGTGACCTCTTACAGGTTAATTGTGCATGGCAAGATATTTATGGTAATAGTATTATAAGTGAATTATCTGATCCTTCTGCCAATAGTATTGAACCCCTTAATGAACCCCCTGTACTCACAGGATATACCGATGCCATCTTAGGGCTTAATCAATGGCCTTCGATCACTTCGTCTTGGATAGTAAGCGGTGAAGAAGGAGAGGCTAAACTAGATACGGGACTTAATTTTGATCCTAGCTATTATCAAGGTCTAATCAGTACCTCTGTAAAAAGTACTACTACTATTCTGGGGCAATATACAGTTGATCTCGATAAAACTACTGCTACAGATATTTCAAATTATACTATTGATCAAAATATCAACATCCAATCAATCATTCTCAATGATGATAACAAATCGGTAACGATTACAGTAGATACCATTCCAGAAAATGTAGAGATAACAGTCACTATAAGCAATGTAAAAGCTGATGCTTCTGATCCTGATAATGAAAACACGCTAGTGTTCAACGGCTGGTCCAAATTTAGTGCTGATAATGATACAAATCTGGCTACTTCATCTGTAAAAGAACAGGCTATAAGAGACCTACAAACATATACTCAAATCTGGTATCAATTAACAGATCCTAATGGTATCGCTTTTCAATTAAATACTACCTTAACCGATACTCCTTTTGTATTGGATGAGGATGATATAGAGGGGTTAGTTCAGGAATGGATTGCTTCAATATATGTATTCTTGGTCGGTCGTGGTCAGGGAGAAATTGACACTGATATACTAGATAGTGATCATATTCTATCTTTTGATATAGATACTACTCAAATCAATACCACTCAAATATTTAAACTAGAATCTAGTTTTACTATCGAGCGTACTGGCGGTTCTATTTCTGGTGATTTTGAGACTACTGGAGGTATAAAAGCAGTACATACAAATATTCCTCCATTATCAAAAGCCGAATCTGGAACCACTACTGGCTTAGAAGAATTTGCTACTAGTTTTGAAACTGCCTTATCCAAAAAGAATAGTTACCAGCTTAGAGTTACTTCTGGTGTTAATCGTAATGAAAACTTAAGCAATTCAGGGGGAACAGAAATATGGGCTACTCGATTAGGGCTTGATACTACAACCGATATAGGATATGAGGTTAATAACATTGGAAACCCTGAAATTTTTGCTCCCAAACCAATATCAAATCAATTGGAAACAAAAAAGCAGGTTCCTATTTATTATTTCAATTCAAAAACAGGGATCGATTTTTCTACTCCTTCTACATATATGGATTTTAAAAGTATTGATATGGATCTTTGGGGAAAACAAATTTTCTCTGCTATTGATGCTGTATTAACCCCAGAGTTTACAGCGGCAATTCAATTGGTCGATGATTATGGTAAGTCAAATTTCTTAGCAGATATGCTAACCAATAAGGAACGTTTGGCAGAAGTTCTAAAACTATCAATGATTCCTGTTTTTGCAGGTCAAACAACAGATACTGTTGCTATTCAAGAAACTTTCTTGCAACAATTATTAGTAAAGCTGAGCAATGCATATACTACTAGAGCGGGAGTCCAATTTGAAGCAACTGTACAGGCAGAAACCGTTCTAGAAAACACAGATGCTCCTCAATTATACGGTAACATTAATTTGATTTTTATCTTTATTGGGGTAGAAATAGATGAAAAAGATGCTACTATTGTCTATCTTTTCTTCTCTAATTTTATGAATAAAGCAACAGCAGAAAAGATAAGTAACTATACCATATCAGACGATATACATGTTGTAAGCGCGACACTACTCAAAAACAACAATCGCATTGTAAGCTTACGATTAAGCGCCAAGGCTAGTATTGATAAAACTACGGTAACTATTACAGATACATTGCAAGATGAATTAGGAAATACCATTACCTCACCACTAATTCATACCGTACAACAAGAAGTTGATGGTGGTAATTTCAGTACATCATTTAGTATGAGTTCACCAAAACTAGAACTAAATAAGAATACTGAGGCGAAACTGCCTTTCTTGATTTCTTCGCCTGATATTATTAGAGGTACAGACAATGAGGTTTTATCCTATGTAGATCTGAATATTACTTACAGTGGGTTTGCCATAGAACATCAAATCAGTTCAGTCAACGGTATCGAAGGGTATAAAGCATCTTCGTGGTTAAGTTTTATTTCAAAGGCATTGGCCAATCCATTAGAAACTTCATTAGGTGGATTTAAAATCCCTTTGATTCTACGATCCTTTCCTACCGCACCAGCAATGATAAAACAAGAAGGTTCTTATCCTTATACTTCGGGGACTAATGAAATAAAGAATCTCCTTAAATGGAATTATCAAATTACATATTCTCAATCTTTTCATTACCCTCAGGATCAAGTTGATTTTGAAATTTTATTTAATGTTCGAGACAATTCAGCTAAAGCACTTGCCAGTTTTGAAGATGCATTTGCGCAGATGGCAGAATTCATTACTGTTTTTCCTAATATCAATCAAGTATTCAATGATACATTGATCAAAATAGATGCTACAACTACAGATGCTTCGCAGTTTGAATCTGCCGCAGTAGCATTATCGTCCTATAATGAGATGGTGTCTAAAATGGCAAAAACAGCAGAGTCCAGTAATGGTTTTGCTTTAAACACTTCTCATAGACAACTAAAACAAGGATATGCTGCAGTTCCTTATACATTTTATATCAAAGAGGGGTCTACCACTGTAGATACCACCACTGGAGCATTAATCATCAATATTTTTGGTGAAGCTCCTGAAGGAATAGAAACCCCTATTGTGAATATTGCTGGTTATAGAGCTGTTGCCATCGATCCAGAAGATGGAGCTTCTTATAGTTATTATTATACAGATAACAACACAAAAGAAATTCTGGAAGCTTCTGTTGGACAAGCTATTCCTGATCGCGAAGTGCTTATTCCTACAATGAATATTCTAAATAGACAGGATGCTGATACCTCTGCAGAGTTAAAACGTAATGTAGAACTGGTACCAGGTAAACCTTCGGCAAATGACTTTGTATACACAACGGGTAGTATTGGATTTTCAAATGTTTTTCATCCTACAATTGATAGTAGTGATTCTATAAATATTGCTACTATAAATAACCCATCCAGCCCAAATATAGGAACACTAGAACAACAACTTACTACTTTATTTGACACCTTACTGGCAGAAAACTCCCAGGAGACTATTAGTGTTTTGATGAGTTCAACCTATAGTTATCAAGCCAATAGTGGGTTAAGTGATATTGTACTTCCTGTGATTATGCAACCATTACAATCAATCCAAGTGATCGGCAGTGGAACCGATAAGACATTGAATCAAATGATAGAAGATTGGGCCAATAGTATCAAAGATTGGTATAGTAAGAATCAAGTAGACAATACTAAGGCATCCCTTTGGTTTGATCTTACTGTTTTTTCTAATCTGACTGAACAACCTAAACCATTAATCCGGTTGAGAACATTAACGTTGTCATTGGATTATATTACAAATTTGTGAGTGTGAAAATTGGCGAGCCAGCCAAAGGTGAGAAACTCCATAAACATAACTGTTTGTGGGGTTTCTTTATCACATTCTATGATTTTGTTATAAATTAACCTATTCTGTGTTTTGATATTTTTGAACTCTAAGTTCGTGAAGGAATGCTTCGCCTTTAGGAACACTATGCTCATACAGGATATTACTGAAAATGAAAATACGACAGCAAGTAGGGTTAAAAATAGTTCAAAATAAGAGAACTGCATTTTTGAAATAGCCAGTGACACCCAAGAATATTTGCAACGACCAGAGCAATTCCCATACAAACAATAAATCAGACCAGTTTAGTCAACACTGCATTCATGGCCGATCGTACCGAATGCTTAGTTATTCTATTCATAATATTCAAATTTATTAATAGATAACAATTGAAGTTTTTTACTTTCTCGAAAAATAAAAGCACATTTTATTAGATTATCTTTTTTATCTTTTTTAACTATATACTCAATTACATATTCTTCTTGAGATATTTTATCTTTAAATTTTGTGCTTACAACTTCTTCGTTAATATCTAATTCAGTTACAGTTGATTCAGAAAAGACAATAGAATCATTTTCTATATATGAATATTCAGTACTTATTTCTCGAAAATTATTGTTAAGTTTTGTGTGAGATTTCAGAATTAGTTCTTTTTGTTTATTAACTAAATCATAACTATAATTATATTTATCAATCCAAGTATAATAACCTGTATTGATTATTTCTCCTAATAAATCTCTTGAAGTGGTCTTACTTTTTTTTCCGTTTTTAAATTCAATACTTGTAATAATCTCATCAGATAGATTTTTAGAAGTTGAATGATAATGTATTTCTACAATATTCCCTTTTTTATTGAATTTCATTGTCTTTTTTGAGAATAGTTTATCTTCTTTTATAACCCATAATTCATTTTTCTTTTCCAAATCTCTATAATTCAAAACTACAATATTTTTTACTTTTCCTTTAAATCCATATTCTTTCAAATCCGTAATAGTTTTCACTGAATTACAAGAAGTTAGAAGTATGAAAATAAATAGCATTTTGATATTATTCATCGTTTTTTTAATTAAGCAGAACGTCGTAGTAAACTCAGCCTTAGCGTTGTTGATTAAATCGTTTGTGCAGCGCTAGCGAAAGCAAACAATTTGATCAATGGAGTTTACGAAGTGTTATGTTTAGTTTGTTTTTCCAAAGCTAAGTAATTTTCCGCTTCCATCTAGTGGGACAAACAAACGGTGTTTCAAAAAACGCTCCATATTCAAGAGATATGGAGCGTTTGCATTAATACTTTTAGTAAAAAGTAATTCTCATCTAGAACTATTTCTTTACAAGTTTTCCATGCCTAGATATACCATTCTCTACAATCTCATATACATATAAGCCTTTTGGATATCTGGCTGGAATATCCCATGAAATTGTTTGCTTACCTGCTCTAATTCTTTGTGTAAATACTTTTTCACCTTTGCCTGATACTTTTGAATAGATATAAATCTCAACTTCTGTATCTGCTACATAATCTGTTTCTAAATACACAGTCCCTCGAGTTGGATTAGGGTATAATTTTGGAGTAACTGTTGTTACAGCTTCAGTTTCAATATCGTTCTTTATTCCAGTGGATGATTTTCCTAATAAACTTCTTATACTTATATAATCACTAGTATCTTTTTGAGTTCCCGAAAATACATCTCTAGTGACAAAAATATCAACAGTGCTTGGTAACTGTAGTATCCATGAAGGAATTACAAAATCCTTATTTGAACTTTTAGGGTAAGTAAAATATTCCGCACCGTTTCCATCTTCAGCTAATAATACAACATATTGATACATATATCCTCCTACTGCTCCAACAGGAACACTACCTATTACCTTAGAAACTCCATCAAAAGTTATGGTATTATTCGTTATTTTGTTTAGGTATTGCCCCCCACTAGAAGAGGTTTTATTATTTGACTGTACATACCTACTTACTATAATTTCAACTCCTGATCTATGAAAGTCAAGAAAAATGTCAGGAATTATAAAATCTTTATTTGTAGTTGATTCAGAATTGTACTCTAATCCATTATAAATATTCGCCACAAGATAATAAGTATAAAGATACCTTCCTGTTCCTCCTGTTGGAACACTTCCTATCATTTTAGAAACTCCATCAAAAACTATTGTATTGTTTTCTATTTCGGGCAATAAGTTGACTGTTATTTTTACTGAACTACTGGTGCTTTGTCTTCCTCCAGAGTTTACAATTCGTCTATAAAATGTGGTTTTCACTAATATTCCTGGGGAATAATTTTTTGAAGTTGCTCCTGAAATAACAGACCAGTTTCCTGTGGTTTTCTTCTGCCAAGTATATCTATATCTTCCGCTTCCTCCTGCTGGAGTACTTCCGATAATAGTAGATGGAGCTTCACCTTCATCAATTGTTTGATTTGCAGATATACTATTATTCGTTATGGGTGGAGCAAGAATCACCGTAACAGTAATCGTATTACTAGTACTAGAAATACCACCTGAAGTAACGATTCGTTGATATTTTGCTGTTGTGGTCAATGCTGGAGGCGAATAATTTCTTGATGTTGCACCCGAAATATTAGCCCAATTACCAGAAGTTTTCTTTTTCCATTGATACCTAAAACTTCCTGTACCTCCTGATGGAGTAGTTCCTGATAGCGCATTAGGAGTATCCTCTGAATAAATACTCTGATTTCCTGAAATAGAATTATTCGTTATTGGTGGAGCATTAATCACCGTAACAGTAATCGTATTACTAGTACTAGAAATACTGCCAGAAGTAACGATTCGTTGATATCTTGTTGTTGTGGTCAATGCTGGAGGCGAATAATTTCTTGATGTTGCACCCGAAACATTGGTCCAACTACCAGAAGTTTTCTTTTTCCATTGATACCTAAAACTTCCTGTACCTCCTGATGGAGTCGTTCCTGATAACGCATTAGGAATATCTCCTGAATAAATGCTCTGATTTCCTGAAATAGAATTATTCGTTATATTAGAAACTGCTATATTGACTCTCCATTCACGACTTTTATATTTTATTCCACTGCTACTTTCTACTTCTGCATATAATACACCTCCATTTGTACTAAAATCGCTACTTTGTAATGTAATATCTTTTGAAACTATATGAGAGGTGTGCCAACAACCACTACAAATACTCTGCCTATCAATAGAACGAGGACTTGCCGATGATCCTTTTGCATAAATCCGTAATGTAGAATTTCCAACTACCATATTATTTGGCTTGGTTAAATCCACATTAAATCTTATCCTTTGATTTCCTCCTTGTTCTATCTCAATAGGATCTCCCCAATTTATAAAACTCCCAGAAACATATTCCATATTGGTAATCCTAACTGTAACTTGACTATGACTTTGTAAACCCCATAGGAGAATCAAGTACGCTATACATAATTTTATTGTAAATATTTTCATTTTGTGTGTAGTTTATATTTATTTAGACTAAATATAAATAATAGTAACATACTAGTAAAAACATTAAGCATTATTTAACTTATATATACATGTAATAAAAAAACGCTTCATATCTATTGAATATGAAGCGTTTGCATTAACACTTTTTATTGGCTATAAAAATCAAAAAAACATATTATTGTAATAGAGTATATTCAAATTGAGGATATCCTCTTTCATTGCTTTCATTAACAACAGCAGTAAAACGAAGTTTATAATAATTTCCTGTAACATCTTTTAACACAAAATATCTATCATCTTTTACTATAGCTACAGGGCCTGCAAATGGATTACGCCATCCACTACCTATAATATTTCTTTTTGAATAATCTAATGATTCTTCATTCACATCAGACAATCTAAACTCCTTATAAGAAGGCACATCAAAGGTAGTAGTAACACCATCCTTTACTTTATAAGTAGTAACTTGATATAAACCAGTACCTCCTAATGTATTATGTAACACATAGTCACTATACGTTGGTCCATTTTCACCACCATAAACTCCTGCAAAGTTCAAATCCCAATCCTCTTTAGATGGTTCTACAGGTACAGTAGTATTATTAGTTAAACTAAATGCCACTACATTAACTTCTGGTTGTTTACTAATAGTAACTTCTTTAAAAGTATTTGCTTCTAATTCTGCATATTGAAGTTTATAATCATTTCCATCCATCAACACTCGTATCTTATACCAACCTCTTTCATCTCCAGAAATATTTATACTCCTAGGGCCAGGGCCATTTGGTATTGTGTTTCCCATGTATACCAAGTATACTTTATTATCCATTTCTGTAGAAGATACTGGAGTAATCGCAGTAGCACTTCCATCTCTATGATCTGCATATGGACCATACATAGAATAAGATTGTTTTACTCCAACTTTATATTCTTCTATGTTATTTACAGTTACATCACCAAAAGTTAAGGCTGGAGAAAAGGTAGTTGCACTTGTTACTGCATTTAAATCCGTAAATTGTGAAAGTTCTGCCGCTGTTACTGTTAGAGAAGAATTTAAAAACACTTTATTTTCTGTTCCCGAATGGAAAGCAATTTCCCATGTATCTCTTCTAACAGCAGTGGTTTTTTGAGTACTTAAATCAATATATATTTGATTAGGGTAGGTCACTCCACCAACCTCTGGAGCAATTGTTCCTCCAGTAGCAGGTGTTTCTGTAAAACTTACTGCTATATCAGTATTACCACTAATCAAACCATTGGCTATACTTACTTTTTCTATAGAAAATGATACTGTCTTAGTTTCTCCTTCAATGGGATTTCTTAATTTATTCAAAGTAAAAACAGCTCCTTTATCACCTTGTTTAAAATTAACAGTCAATGATCCTGTTTCTCCTGAAGGCACTGTGGTAAAATCTGCATTTGCTCCATATACTGCTTTATTTGCAGTATATTTTATAGTTAACGTTCCTGCTTCTTGTGCAGTACTTGAAAAAACGATCTTTATCTCTTTATTTTCGTCTGTGGTCGAAAAACTAACCGAGGGGTTCTCAAATGCTACAGCAAACTCTTGTGTTACTGTTGCATCATCATCGCTACTACATCCTGTTATGATAAAAAGTAGTAACATGGTTTTGATAAAAAATAAATTCTTATTCATTTTGGTGTGATAATTAAAATTTAAGGTTATAAACTAGTTTTAAAAAATAGGACCTTCCATAACCAAGTAGTATGGTTGATGGGGGCCCAGAATGTGCTCCACCTGCCGTAGCAGTGGTATTCACCCGGGTAATATCTAATAGGTTACGGGCTCCAAGAGTTAATTGTATTTTTCTATCTAAAAAATCTTTGCGTATAGATGCATCCAGCCAACTAAACTCATCTCGTTTTCCTCTTACGAGTACAGCTTCATCATTTTCATTTTGTCGTTCTACAAATTGTTGTCTGGGGCCATTATATTTATAAAATGCAGAGAATACCATCCCTATAGGTTTTGCAAAATAGGATACATTGGCATTCAATCGCATGGCATATAAGTAGTCATCATTATGTAACACTCTACTATCCAATACTTTTGACTCTCCCGACAAACCAATTCCTATATTAGCATTCAGGTTTTTATAATTCAGGCTGTTATTTAAAAAAGCGCCAATAGTTTTATATGAATCAATATTGATGTATTTAAATTGTAATGGAGCTTCGTTTACAACACTTAGTTCTATTCTGTCTGATAAATCCAAATAGTTAAGCGTTAATTTACTCAACATTTTAAGGTTGCTATCATTAGTCAAATCAAAGCTTTTCTTCAAATGCACAAAAATTGATGCTCCTTGTTCTGGTACTAGATCTTCATTTCCTCTTATATCATGATTAGCATCTACAAAATAAGTGTACAGCTCTGCATAACCTGGTAACCTAGGCGCAGACCCTACAACTCCTCTTAATTCTAATCCATTTGCAAAACTATAACGAGTGCTTAATGATACTGCCGCTTGGGCATTGAATGCAGAAGAAGCGAGTAGTCTTGCTCCTGGTCTAATAGAAAATTTATCATTGACATGAATTTCTGCAGAGCCAAATACATCATAAGAACCTAATTCTCTTTTTATATTTTCTCCATTAAAAGTTCCCGCAGAACTAGAAGCATACCCATCAATATGATTTACCTCATATCCTAACTGAAAATCAAAGCTTTCTTTTTGTAAAAAATTGCTAAAATTACCTTTGGAATAAAGTACTTTCCTGGATTCGTATTCAAACTTTTCTATATCAAACTTTTCTCTGGCTTTAATTCGATATCTAAACATTTCTACATTTCTTTTCTGCTGTTGGTAGGACAACGAAACATCATAGTTAAAGCTCGTTTTCCATTTTCCTAAAAAGTTAAGGTGATGATAAAAACGTTCTGAGGTAAAGGTAGCATCATTACCTACTGGATCACTGGTTTGTGTAGAAGGATTATAGTTTGGGTTTACCACTTGAGAAAACCGATTGATATTCTCATCAAAATATTCAAACTTGTAAAAGCTTCTAAATCCGTTTTCACCTCTATAATTTACTAATGCCTTAGCTGTATTTTGTAGTTTAGGTAACCACAAATACCCTCTTTTATCATCATTCAACTCATGATTTTTACCCTCTCTATCATCCCAAAATCCAGCAAAATCATTTCTTGTATACAATGCATTGGCATACCATCTGTCTGAGATATTATGCCCTACTCGTAGAGATTGAATATGTCTTCCTTTATCAAAAAAACCATATTCCTTTTCTACCGTCTCTTCTTGTATATAGGGGCTTATTTCCCATGTGTACTTTCCGTACTTTTTGGTGATAATATTAATCACTCCCGAAATTGCATTGGCACCATATTGTACACCCATAGAGCCTTCTACAATCTCTATTTGTTCGATATCATCCAGATTTAATTGCGTTAAATCTGTGTTATTACCCAAACCTTCATCATTAATTACAGGAATATTATCTATGAGTATTTTAAAATACCTACCATCCAACCCAAAAAGTTGAACCGATGATTTTCCTGTAGACCCATTGGGTATAATACTAATGTTTAATGACTGGTTTAATACATCAGCAAGGTTGTTTGCTGCTTGTTGTTCTATCTGTGCTCTACCAATTACCTTTACTTCAAAAACTGACTTGTTTATGGATTGTGGAGAATACTGACCTGTTACAATTACTTCCTCTAACTCTTCTGTCTTAACAGAGTCCTTTTTTACTTCATTCTCTTGGGCTGATATAAAACTGAAATAAAAAAGCAGAAAATAAAATAAAAAAGTATTTCTATTTAGATTCATTCTTAATAAATTTGCAACAAATATATATCTTATTTTAATTCAATCTAAATAAGAGTTGATAATTTTATTAAATATTCAAAAATGAGACGATTTACACTTTCATCGCTTTTATTACTAGCATTTGTATCTACTACAATAACAGCTCAGAATAAAAAAAAGCAAGATCAAAATGCCATAAAGAAAATGTGTGGCTGTTATGAGGTAACTTTCAATTTTGCCGAGACTTTTCAGTATAGCAATGATTCTCTTTACAAACCTTCAAAAACAAAAAGTGATAAAGCTTTAGAATGGGCTCAATTGGTTGAAGACGGTAAGGATAAGATTTCTATTCAGCATTTACTACAAGTAGGTTCCCCATCAAAACCATATATAGTAAAACACTGGAGACAGGATTGGGTATACCAAAACACAAACTTTTACATGTTTAATGGTAATAATTCATGGAAATATGAGAGCAAGCCAGATACTGATGTAAAAGGACAATGGACACAAAAGGTATATCAAGTTGATGATAGCCCTCGATATGAAGGTTCTGCTACTTGGGTACATGTAGATGGTAAAAGTTTCTGGGAGAACAGAACAGATGCTCCATTACCTAGAAGAGAATATACCAAAAGAAGTGATTACAACATTACAGTAAGAGGAAACAGACACGAGATCACTGATAATGGATGGGTTCATGATCAAGATAATGACAAAGTAATACGCGAAGAGGGGAAGCCTGATGTTGTTCTAGCAAAAGAAAAAGGATATAATACTTATGTAAAAGTAGATGATAGTAAATGTAAAGCTGCTGCAGATTGGTGGAAAGAACACAGTGAGAAATGGGCTTTAGTTCGTACTAAATGGGAAAAAGTATATGGTAGAAATACAGACCTTTCTCTAGAAGCTAAAGTTGATAATAAAGCATTATACAAACATTTATTTTCTGATAAATATACTGAGGAGAAAGATATCAATAAAGTCATTGAATCTTTTGTAATTCAAAAACCATAATACAAGTATCTAAACAGTAATCAATTATACCCGTTGTAACTTTTTTAGTCATAATTTTGATGTCTAATCAAGTTATTTCCTTAAGAATCTACAAAAGAGAATCTAGCAAGATGATTCTTTATACAGATGTATCTTATAGCAACGGTTGTAAGTAGAGAAAGGTAAAAATATGGTACTTTTACTCACTAAGTGAGATTTTAATTCTCTGAAGTAGTTTATTTATAATAGTAAAAGTACCACATAAATTTTTTAAGTCAGAAAAATGAAAATAATAAAAATAACAGTTGCTTTGGTTTTATTTGTAAACCTTTTACAAGCGCAAACAGAAAATATCTTTTTGACAAGAGAATTCTGGAAAACCAGCCCCTCAATAGAAACTGTTGAGCAAAAAATTACAGAAGGTCATAGTGCAACAGCCTTAAACTCTTATGGGTTTGATGCCGTAGCAAATGCTTTATTAGGTAAAGCACCAAATGCTACGATAAAACACTTACTATCAAAAAAAGGAAATGAGGTCAACAAGCTTACCCATGATAAAAGAACCTACGTTTTTTGGGCTGCCTATGCAGATAATGTAGAAATGATGAAATATCTGATCGCTAATAAAGCTAGAATGGATATGAAAGACGCTCACAACTTTTCTGTATTAACTTTTGCTGCCGCTACAGGACAAACTAATAAAGAGATTTATGATCTATGTATCAAAAATGGTATTGATATACAAAAAGATATTGATGAAGATGGTGCAAACGCATTACTGTTATTAATTCCGCATGTAAAAGATTTTGCTCTTATTGATTACTTCACCTCAAAAGGGTTGGATATTATGAGCACAGATAAGAATGGCAATGGTGTATTCAATTATACCTCACGAGCAGGAAACACAAAAATACTTGATCAATTGATCAAAAAAGGAGTTCCTTATAAAAATCTTAATAAAAAAGGAGAAAATGCAATGATCTTTGCCAGCCAAGGTACTAGACAAGGCACCAACCCTTTGAGTTTTTTCAAATATTTAGAAAAATTGGGAATCGATCCCAATATCACCACCAAAGAAGGAGTTACTCCTTTACATTCTTTGGCTTACTCAAACAAAGATGTTGCTGTATTTAACTATTTTATAGATAAAGGTGTTGATGCTAGCAAAAAAGATAATAAAGGAAATACAGCTTTATTAAATGCATCTTATGAAAATACATTGGAGGTTATAAAACTACTAGCTGGTAGAACCAGTGCAATAAATGATACTGACAAAAACGGGCGTTCTGCATTAACCAATGCTATTGAATATAATACTACCGATGTGGTTGAATTTTTAATTGCGCAAAAAGCCGATATTGCCGTTACTGATACCAAAGGAAATACGCTTTCTAAATATGTAATAGCATCCTACAACCCTAAAGAAGCTGACAAATTCAAAAAAAAGGTAGCCTTGCTAACCAACAACGGATTTGATATGACCCAACCTCAAAAAGATGGAAATACATTATACCATCTAGCCATAGAAAAAAAGAATTTGGAGTTGCTAAAACTAATTAAGAAATATACTATTGACATCAATGCCAAAAATAGTGAAGGAATGACTGTATTACATAAAGCAGCGATGACAGCAAAAAACAATACAATATTAGAATATCTTTTATCTGTTGGTGCTGATAAAAACATCAAAACTGGTTTTGAAGAGTCTGTATTTGATTTGGCAAGTGAAAATGAAGTATTAAAGACAAATAATGTTGATCTAAATTTCTTAAAGTAAAATGAAAAAATCCTTAATATTTAAATTGTTTCCGATACTTGTACTAACCCTTTTTACTGTATTTGGATTCAAAAGCACAACAGATAGTAGTTCATATAAGTGCATGATACAAATGACTAATTATACGGGAGAAGGCGCTTATGTTGTTATTTCTTTGATGAATCCAGACGGAAACTATGAGAAAACATTATATATCCTGGGCGATGATGAAGAATGGTATCACGACATCGCTAGTTGGTGGAGTTTTTATGGTAAAAAACGTTCAAACATTGATGCAATCACAGGGGCAACATTAAGTGGTGGTGAACGAAGCATTAGTATTATTAAAATTGATAATGATAAAATTGATGCTGGATATAAAATTCGTTTTGAAACGGCTGTAGAAGATAAAGAATACTACAAAGACGATATCGAATTTGAACTTACATCTGAAACGGTAAAAAGTAAAGTAGATGGTAAAGGATATATACGCTATATTCGTATGATGCCACAGTAAAACACCTTATAAGCACAATACAACTAACTAAATAATCATCTCAATCTGAAGATATAGTTACCTTATGTTGACTATATCTTCTTTTTTTTTCACGGCTTCTTGTTATCTGTACTAAAGGAAAAATCAAGAATTATTACGTCTTAGATACCTTCCTATTAACACCAATAAAGACTCCTTTTATTGGATCATTTTAACATCACATTAAGTGCTAAACAATTTATTTTCAATAAAATAAAAAGAGAATCATAGCATCTTTTCTCCTCATTTTATACAACTTATAAATAAGTTCTTCAATATCCAAGGGCTCATACTCTATTATTTTACACTATAACAGCAAAAAAAGTACCAATAAAACACCTTGTTATAAAATAAAACATAATTTTGTTGTTTTAATTCAATCTAAATAAAAATAATAAATCAACAATTAAACAAAATGAAAATTATAAATACCGTAATTATTTGTGCATGCTTTATGCTTACAATGGTTGTAAGTGCACAAAATAATAACTCGACAATAAAAGGAACAGTTTCTGATGAAAAAGGAAACAGTGTAGAAAGTGCAACCATACAAATAAAAGGAGCTGATAAAGGGGCTATCACATCTACCATAGGAAGTTATGTGTTATCCAATATTACTACTCAAAAAGTAACTCTACAAATATCAAAAACTGGTCATCAAACTATATATAAAGAAGCCACATTAACTAGTGGAGAAAACATCGTAAATATCACTTTACCATCAAAAATAGAACAACTAGGCGAGGTTACTCTAAATGGTCAAAAGATCAAAAGTCAGAATAATACAGTCGTATCTTCTAATAAACTTGGGGTCAAAGCTATTGATATGCCTAATTCTTCTGGAATCATATCTGGTAATTTGATAAAAGAGCAACAAGCTTTAACATTAGGGGAAGTTATCTCGAATGTATCGGGTGTATTTCAGTTCAACAAAGGATATGGCGGAACATCAGAAACATTTGCTGCAAGAGGAATTAGTCTTCGTTATTTAGGGTTTATGTTTAGAGATGGTACTCGTTTTGGTACCAATCAATCTTTGGGAACACCAGAGTTGCAAGCTTTTGAAAAAATAGAAATCCTCAAAGGTGGGGCCGCAATTAATTTTGGGTATATCTCTCCTGGTGCTACTATAAATTATGTTACCAAAAAACCCGTGTTTGAGACTAAAGGAACTGTTTCTATGCGGGTTGGCAGTTATGATTATTACAAACCAACTGTAGATTTCAACGGATTGATCAGTGATAAGCTTGCAATACGCATAGTTTCTACTACTGATATTGCGCAAAGCTTTAGAGAAAATGTAGAATCTAAAAGAATCTTTAACTACGGAGCTTTACGATACAAGGCCTCTGAACAGAGTTATTTTGACTTTAATATTGATTATACAATAGATGAAAGACCAAGAGATTTTGGTCTGCCAATTTTTGAAAACCAGATTATCACAGGATATGAAACTGTAGATGGTAAAGAAAAGCCAGTTTATATGCAAACAGAAGGTACACAAAGACTCTATTCTGGGATTACAAAAGATATACGAGATCGTTTTCTTGGTAGTTCTTTTAATCAAAGAAACTCTACTCAATTAAACTCAAACCTCGCTTTTCATACTAACTTAAATGAAAACTGGAACCTGAGTGTAAGTACAGGACTGTCATTTTCTGCATATGATTATCAACAAACAGGGAGTGGATTTAGAAATAAATACATACAAGAAGGAAATGACATTCAAATTATAAGAACTCTAGAAACAGCAGATTGGGAAGAAGAAACTTTTGGAGCGCAAGCTAACTTAAGAGGTAAGTTTGATTTCTTGGGGATGACAAATAATCTAAGTATTAATATTGATTATGACAATAGAACGCAACTTTCTCATAGTTTCCCTTTTGAAAGAAATTTAGATACCATTTATCTATTTAACAGAAATGCAGTTCAAAGCCCTGGTCTTAATCCAGAAAAATTTAGAACCACAAAAACAACCTTCAGAGGATTAGGAATTTCTGTACAAAACCTAGTTAATGTTACAGATAAATTCAATGTTTTAGCTTCTTTACGATTAGACAATGTAAGTGGAGCATCAAAAAACACTCATTTTCAAAATTCTGAAGATATAAAAGGTCAATTCAGAGGTAGAGCTACTTTTAGAGCAGGTGATGTGGTTATTACAGAACATGATGATATAGCTCTTACTCCTAGTGCTGGATTGGTATATAAGTTTTTTGAAGCAAACTCAATATATGCGAGTTACACAAATTCATTCAGACCAAATACCAGAGCCTACTTGGATATAAATGATAAAGTACTAGCTCCATATTATACAGATCAGTATGAAATAGGAACAAAAAACTCATTCTTTAATGGTAAAATAGAAACAAACCTTTCTTATTATATCATTAATGACAAAAGTTACCTTGCTGTACAAGGAGAAGATGATAGATACGAGATAGGGTCTGGAACAGAATATAAAGGACTAGAATTTGATATATCTACCACTCCTTTCAAAGGATTATTCTTAAGCGCTAATTACTCATATATTGATGCAGAGTTTGGTGCAGGAGGCTCTAGAAAAGAAGGAACAAGACCACAACAAACACCAGAACATCAGATAGGGTTTTGGTCAAAATATAAATTTGACCAAGGGATACTTAAAAATTTCTCTCTTAATGTTGGAGGACAATACACTAGTGAGCGTCTTGGTAATGACGTATTTACCCGAAGTACAGTACTACCCTATGTACAGGAATCCTACACCTTATTAAATGCTGGTGCAGCCTATGAATCTAAGAAAATAGATGTGGCTCTTAGAGTATCTAATCTATTAGATGAATTTGTATTTTTCTCTTATAGAACTGGTAGTGTAAACCCTATAGACCCAACAATGGTCTCTCTTACAACTACTCTCAAATTTTAATATATACAAAGCCCAGTTATATCAAAATTTAACTGGGCTACATAAATTATCACAAATGAAAACACAAATAATATCAATAACCGCTATTCTTGTTTTTAGCTTCTTTACCCAAGCACAAAACAAAAACATTTTTCTTCAAAGAGATTTCTGGAAAAAGAAACCTGACATAGAAACGATACAAAAGAAAATTAACGAAGGGCATTCTATTTATGAATCTAACTCACATGCAATGGATGCTGTGAGTTATGCTATTTTAGAAAACAACCCTACTCCTACTATTTCTTACCTAATTGATAAAGGAATAGATGTAAACAAACTTACGCATGATAAACGTACTTATATTTTCTGGGCAGGGTACAAAGGAAATCTAGAGTTGATGAAGTATCTCATTGATAAAAAAGCAAAGACAGATATCAAAGATGCACATGGCTATTCTTTAATTCAATTTATTGCTTTGGGAGGTGTAAATAATAAAGAAATTTATGATTTTTGCATACAGAATGGAAGCGATATTACAGAAAAAGATAAAAAAGGTAGAAACATCTTATTATTGTATGCCCAAAATATCAAAGGCAAAGACATGCTAGATTATTTTACAAAGAAAAATATATCTATACACAGTACTGATACTGATGGTAACGGAATTTTTAATTATGCTGCTAAAGCAAGAAATAAAGAAGCACTAGAACTACTGATTAAACAAGGAGTTTCATATAAAGCAAATCCAAAAACAAATGAAAACGCATTTCTTTTTGCTACAAAAAGAAGACATAGAAGCACGACAAAAGTAGAAATATCATTTCTACAGTATCTAGAAAATCTAGGATTAGATCCTCTATTAGTTTCTAAAACAGGAAACTCCGCATTAAACAACATTTCATCTTCTGTAAAAAACATTGAAGTATTTAATTATTTCATTCAAAAAGGAGCAAACATAAACCAAGTTGATCAAAACGGGAATACACCATTAATAGGAGCTAGTTTCAGAAATACAAAAGAAATTGTTTCTTTGTTGCTCAAAAAAACAAAGGATATTAATTATCAAAACAATGATGGTTACACTGCACTAACCAGAGCAATAAGAAGTAACACAGTAGACATTGTTGAATTTTTAATAAAAAATGAAGCTGATATTACATTAAAAGACAAAAAAGGATATGACATGGGATATCATCTGGTAGATGGATATAGAAGAAACATTGGTGAGTTTGCTACAAAGATGAACACATTAACGTCTAATGGGTATACTATTAACACCTTGCAAAAGGATAGCAATACATTGTTGCACCTAGCTGTCAAAAAAGGAAAGCTAGAATTAGTAAAACAATTAGTAGCATTGCAAATAGATATCAATTCCAAAAACAAAAATGGATATACCGCTTTGCACATTGCAGCTATGACTGCAAAAGAAGATGCAATCATAAAATTCTTACTAGAATCAGGAGCAGATAAAACTATTAAAACAGAATTGAATGAATCTGTTTACGATTTAGCCAAAGAAAATGAAATATTGCAACAGAAAAAAATCAAACTAACCTACCTAAATTAAACACCATGAACCGTATATATAAAACTATAACAACCATAGGGTTTGTAGCATTGATGTGTACTACTCTTGCTTTTACCTCATCAAACAATACTCATGTAACCTATAAATGTATTGTACAATTAACTAACTATTCTGGAGAAGGTGCTTATATTGCAGTATCTCTAATAAATCCTGATGGGGCATATGAAAAAACATTATATATGTTTGGAGATGATGAGGAATGGTATCCTGATTTTAAAGAATGGTGGCCGTTTTTTAATGCTAAAAAAGAAAACATTGATGCTATCACAGGAGAATCAATAATAGGAGGCGAACGAAAAATTATAAGTTTAAAAATGGACTCTTCAAAAATAGATGCAGGGTATAAGTTACGATTTGAAACTGCTGTCGAAGATAAAGAATATTACAGTAACGACGCTGAAGTAGTATTCAGCTCAGAATCCATAAAAAATAAAGTAGCAGGTAACGGTTATATTCGTTACATACGAATGATCCCTAACTAAATTTTATGACAATTTCAATCTGGAGATATAGTCACCTTGCACTGGCTATATCTTCTTTTATTTTTTTATTACTAGTTTCTATCACAGGAGGTGTTCTAGCATTAGAACCTATATTAGAAAAAAGCCACCCTTACAGTGTTAAAAATGCTTCACAACTTACTATTGCCCAAACCATAAATATTGTAAAAAAGAACTACGATGAAGTTATTAGTATAAAAAGAGATAAAAATGGATTTATTCTCTTAGAAGCCACTACTACATCGGGTAATAATACATTTTACATAAACCCTTTTACTGGTAAAAAAATTGGGGATATTATCAAGCAAAAAGCTATTTTTAAATTTATGACCAATCTACATCGGTCCTTATTTTTAAAATCATTAGGTAGAATTTTTATTGGTATTACCTCTTTTTTACTATTTCTTATTACTATTTCTGGAGTTTTTCTAATTATAAAACGACAAAATGGAATTAAAAAATTCCTTTCTAAAGTTATAAAAGAAAATGCTTCTCAATATTTTCATATTATTTTTGGGCGATTAACCCTTATCCCAATCATTATTCTATCGCTTACAGGAGCGTATTTATCTCTCTTACGATTTGAGATTATCCCAAATAAAAAAATAGAACTTGTAACAGACCAATATAGTTCTACTAATGACAGAAAAATTCAACCTATACACTTTCCTGTTTTTAAAAATATCTCTCTATCAGAAGTAAGAGAACTTACTTTTCCGTTTTTTGAAGATGAAGAAGAGTATTACCATCTTAAACTAAAAGATAAAGAAGCTTACATTCATCAATTTACAGGAGCTATCGTAAGCGAACAGAAATACCCTTTCTCTGCATTATTATCTAACTTGAGTCTCAATTTACACACAGGAAAAGGCAGTATCATCTGGTCTCTTATCATAGGCATATCTACCCTATGTATTCCCTACTTTATATACTCTGGTTTTGTTATGACCCTCAAACGAAGAAAGAAAAGTAAGGTTCTCAAAAACAACTTTCACAAAGACAAAGCAGAATATATCATTCTAGTAGGTTCAGAAACAGGAAATACCTTTGAGCTTGCAAGGCTTTTTTATAATGCATTAATTGATTTGGGTAAAACAGTCTTTATTACAGAGTTAAATGCTTATACCTCTTATAAAAAAGCAGAACACATAATTATTTTTACAGCCACTTATGGTAAAGGAGAACCTCCTGCAAATGCCAAAAAATTTAAACGCTCTTTTGCCAAAATCACTCCTATAAAAGAAATACATTTTTCTGTAGTCGGCTTGGGTTCTTTGGCATATCCAGATTTTTGCAAGTATGCTATTGATATAGATCATATGCTACAATCACACCCCAAGTTCATACCAGTAACTGGCATTCATAAAATAAATAATCAATCTTTTGAAGCCTTTAAAACCTGGTCTTCAAAATGGAGTAAAAATACTGGGTTACCTATTCAGGTATCTCCTCCAAAAAGAAATATAGACATCAAAAAACATCAACAATTTTTGGTTATCGAGAGATCTTCGTTAAATATCGATGATACATTTTTACTTCGATTACGACCAGAGAAAAAAACACAATTTACTTCTGGAGACTTATTAGCTTTTTATCCCAAAAGTGACTCTATAGAACGCTTATATTCTATTGGTAAAATAGATGGAGATATCTTATTAAGTATCAAAAAGCATAAATACGGTATTTGTTCTACCTATTTTAGCCAACTTATTGAGAATGATACAATCACTGCATTAATTCGATCAAATCCTCATTTTAATGTACCAAAACGTACTAAAGGGATGGTAATGATCGCAAACGGAACTGGAATTGCCCCTTTTCTAGGTATGATCAATGAAAATCATAACAATGCACAGGCAACTCTTTTTTGGGGAGGAAGAAATGAAGAATCAAAAACATTATACAATCCTATCATACAAGAAGGTCTTGACAATAGAACATTACATTCATTTTTCCCTGCATACTCCAGAGTACATCAAGAAAAAATCTATGTCCAGCATATTGTAGAAAAAAATGCGCCACTTATCGCAAGTACACTTCATAAGAAAGGAATTGTATTTATTTGTGGATCTATTATTATGCAAAAAGATGTGCTTTATGTAATAGACCAAATTTGTTTGCAAATAAATGGCAAACCTCTAAGTTATTATCAGAATAAAGGACAACTCAAAATGGATTGTTATTAACCCTTTTTTTCTATGTAGTGTATTTTACTTAAAAGTGACCTTATATTATTTTTATAATATATCGCCTGCACTAGTTTTTCTACCTCCTATTACCTCTAGCCAAAACATTGTGCAATTCACTTTAAAACAAGTGTTTAACCTCAAAAAATTGGAGGCAACACCCCCTCTCTACAACACTATTATTTAGTATCTTCATATACTCCCAATTGCGCTATATTTTTATTTACCAATTTAACAGATAAACGTGTTTTTTTATCCAGATCAAAATATAGATATTTTAAGCATTTCGGGTATTCCCTATGTCGGGCATCAGTTAATTTATATGCCTCCAAACTGGAAAAACACGACTCCTACTCCATACACAATCTTTATTATGGATGAAGAGCTTACACCTAATCAATACGAAGCATTTTTTAAACAAATTGTATTATTAGAAGCTCCCAACCCTAGAGTATTCACTCCTAGGGTATTGGAATATGCTTCTTTGTTTCATCCTTGCTTTTTTGAAGCTTTGATAAATAGTAGTAAAGAAGCAATAACCCCATTAAATGATTTTATTTCAACATTAAAAAGAAGAGAAATAACAATTCCGTTTTCTTCATCTATCACTATTTCTAATGGGTTACATTGGTTACAATCGATGGTTTTTTTATCTGGAGTTACACTTAGTGCTGCAATTATACAAAACAGATGGTCCTCTGGGACTATAGAGAGTAAGCTCAATCGTTTATGGCAAGCCAGTTGTACCATCGAGATGACTAATAGCAAAGGTATCACCAAACAAGAGATCAGAGATTTTATTCTGAAAATGGTTCCTTATTTATCCAAAAACCCACTTTTAGTATTAAAAAAACTAAAACTCTTTTACTCAAAACTACTTACAGAATTGGTCAAGGACATTCCATCAGAACAAAAAATAATGGAAACCCCCAAATTAACTCCTGCTCAAAAAGAACGCTTTGGTTTTATTACTGATCTCAAAAAACTGCTAGATACAAACCTAGAAGCTGTTATCTTATATGGATCTGCTACCAATAGCCAACAATTTTCTGATTATGATCTTATTGTTGTTGTAAAAAATATAGAAGATGCCCTCAATGTATTACAAGGTACATCACCTTTGTATAATGGTATAGAATTAAACATTAGTGTATTTGGCACCATTGATTTCTGGGCCTATCAACTAGCATCAGGAGATAACTTATACGACCACGGTATATGTTTATATGGTAACATTACGGTTCCTCATAAAAACACCAATGATCTACTACTACGTAACCTTAGTTTTGGTTTTATACGATTCAGGCAACTTATGGGCATGGGGTCTTATGTGCAACATATAACCAGTGAGGATGATGACAAAAGAAACCTACTAGACTATTTTATAAAAATACCGCTAAATATTTGCAAAGGTATCGAAGGCTGTGTAGGAGCTGTAAGCACCAATGAAGATATAAAAAAATGGGCAGAAGAAACCTTGGATTTTGATGTGCAAATGCTGAAAAAAATATCCAGAGCAGGAGATCATACCAAGGCAATTGCCAAATCAACCTGGGCTGCACAAGAGGTATTACATTATTATGACCAAAAACTCAACATAACAAGACAAAAGAAACAACCAACAGAAAATAAACACCTTATAAAAATTCATTAAAATGATCGTTACAGACAATCAAGTATTAAAAGTAAACCTTATTCAAGAGAATTTCCCAAAAGAACTTCTTATACAAGTCAAAGAAAGACTGCTAGAGTTGGATATAGAAACCGAAATTGTTGCTGATCAAAGTGAAGCTACCAACTCTAAAACTGTAGTATTTGATTTTCAAGAATCGCAAAAATCTCAACAATTATCGGTCGATGATTGCATTGAACAAATTATTCAGAAAATACCTTTTGATTTTGATGAGCTTCCTCTATTGATTGAAGGAGAAAGTAAGATTGTTAAGTTATTAAATTCTAAAATCGTTGTAGAGCAGTTTAAACCTACAGTATACTCTTATACACATAACCGTTACGGGATTGTTGAAAAAACAGATGACCTAAGAGTCAAGTTTACTTCAGAAGTGTTCAGGAGGATGAGAAAAAATGCCACCGAAACTGGAAAAGAATTAAAAAACGCATTTCTTGCTTGTATAGAGCATCCCCAAGGATTGTTATTGGTTCAACAACGGGTTAATACCAGTAATCTAGAAGTACGCGTAAAACGGTACCACGTTGGATCTCCTGTACATAGATATCGGTATACAGAACAATATCACACCCTACAAAAAGGGCATAGCCCTTTAAAAAAATGGAGTCGCTTTGATCGTCCTATCGTTTGCTTTGATTGGAGAAACCCTTTGACCGATGAGAATGATGTGCGATTAGCCGATGAACCTATCTCTGATGATTATGCATCTATCTGGATAAAAGATGTAGCAAAAGCCAAGAAACTAGCTTCAGAAACTTTTGAATGGTTAGAATCTCTATTTGCAAAATCAAATTTGGTACTAGTAGATATCTGCTTCTTTATTGATGAAGATGGAACTTCTGTATTTGGAGAAATCAGCCCTGATTGTATGCGCGTAAGATCAGGAATACATCCCGATGATACCAGTTATGATAAAGACTTATGGCGAAAAGGAGAAAAAGAAAGTACCGTAGCTCAAAAATATGAAGAGCTATATCAATTAATATTTAACAATTAAATTTTCTTAATTATGGACTTAAAAGTAAAAAACAAACGTATGAAAATGTCTCCCAATGGGGTCATCACACTTCCTGTTTCTGCAAGAAAAGCACTAGGAATGAAAATTAATGAAGGTTCTGAAGTAAGTGTAAAAGTAGAAAAAAACAAAGTGATCCTTTCTGGAAAAGCTGGAAAAGGAGATAAAACTTGGCGTATCTCTAAAAAAGGAATAATGGAACTAAAAGAAGAAGCCAAAGCTCTTTTAGAAAAAAGTAAAGGAAGGCATTATTGGCTCGAACTTGATGATAAGAAAAAACAAGCTAGTCTATCTATCTATTAATCTAAGTTTGATATGATATTGTTTGATAATCAAGTCAGTTGTATATAATTTAATATCCTATTCTTTACAGGGGCATATTGTACGATCATTTTTTATAAACACCTACCCTCATCATTCTTATAAAAATGAGGGCTAGAAGACTAATCTCTCAATATTCATGTAGAACGAACATACTATTCTACTATGAAAAAAATGTTAACATATCCAATTATAGCTTTGGATGGGCACGATGGAGTTGGAAAAACGACACTAGCAAAAAGATTAGCAGAAACAAATTGTGGAATTTATGTTCGGCCATTTGGAGGCAGTACAGGAATAAAATTAATCCAAGCTGCCGAAGCAAAATCCTATGAAAAAGTTATAGAAATAGGCAAAAATGCCATCGAGAAAGAAACAGAATCTGAACACGCTAAGCCTTTGATTTTTGATAGGCATTGGATAACGGTTTTATCACTTCTGCCGAAACAATACTGGAAATGCTGGCCCAAACCAGTACATACATTTCTTTGTTCGGCAGATTTGGAGACCATTAAAAGTAGAATCGCACCAAGAAAAGAAAAAAAATTTGATGACAACTATCATAGTCATTATTTACATACATACATTCAGATAGCAAAAGAATGTAATTGTGTTGTGATAGATACCGATCAATTATCTATCACACAAGCATGTAAAAACATTGAATCTTTGATAGGCCTAAAAAAAATTGAACCAAGTGAGAAATAACATACACCATCGTGAATTAGTTTTGGGATTTGGAAAAGGAAGAGGGTTAGACGAAATCAGTCGTTGTTTTACTTTCTATCAGACTCCTATGTTTAAAGATTTTATAAATTCTAAGATACCTTATTTCAAAGACACACAAAATAATCTTATCTGTATAAAAGTGCGTCACGCCGATCTAGAGTGGATGCTAAAAGAACAACATATTGATATTGCACTGGGCAGCTCTGTATGGTTTAACAACAACAGTCAAGCATATGAATCTTACCATCTAAATAACAAGACCAACAAACCTTGTCGATTATCTGTAATTGCAAAAAGGCCAATACAATACCATGACGGGATGAGGGTTGTGACCAAGTTTCCTAAACTAACACAAAATTTCTTTGCAAAAAAAGGATACATCGTTCAAGTTAAATATATGTCTGGATGCCACGAGAATGCATTGATGCTTGATTTTGCAGATGTCATTATAGATATTATTGAAACTGGAAATACTATAAAAAAATTGAATTTAATAGAGATCGAGACTATCAAAAATGTAAGCCATAAAATGTATATCAGGAGTCATTCTGATTATGAAAAAATTTATCCTTATTTATCTCGTACTATGACTCAAGAATTGGAAGAATTATAACCCTTTTGCACTAGTATAAAAAATGCGCTTATAGCGCATTTTTTATTATAATTTATCCAAGAGATTACACACTCTTTTTAATTTACGGATTTGTAGACCATAAAGAAGCATTTTTAAGCATTGCTCTTCTTGGTAATTGTAATGTAGCAACTACTAATTCTGCAAAATCTTCTGGTTGTAATACGCTTTCAGGATTTCCATCGGTGATTCCTAAATCCAATGACATATCAGATGCAATGGTACTAGGAGTCAATGTACATACTCTAATATTATTTTTACGCACCTCTTTCATTAATGATTCAGACATCCCAATAACTGCAAATTTTGATGCAGAATATGCAGAAGTATTTGGGTTTCCATTTAATCCAGCGGTTGAAGAAACGTTGATAATATCTCCTTCATTTTTTTCTATCAGATAAGGTAACACTTCTTTGGTTACATAGTACATCCCTAATAGATTGGTTTGAATGATATTGGTCCATTGGCTTACCTCCATCTCATTAAACGATCCAAACGCAGCAATTCCTGCATTATTCACTAATATATCTACCGATCCAAGATCAGAAACTATATTTTTAATTCCTTTTTTTACTTCTTCATAATTACCTACATCAAAAACAGCATAGGTAGCATGTATTCCTAATGCTTTTAATTCTGATACTGTTTCTTGTAGTGTTTTTTCATTTCTTCCTGTTATAGCAATATCAGTTCCTTCTTTTGCAAATGCAATTGCAGTGGCTTTTCCTAATCCTCTACCGCCTCCAGTTATGATTACTTTTTTACCTTTTAATTTACTCATTTTAATGGGCTTTATTTTTTAAATAAAAATTAAGTTTAGTTAGTATACTATCACTCATACTAATAAACTCATTTACAATTTCTTATTTTTAGCAAATCGAAAAAGTGTAAATGAGTTCAATACAATAAAAGCAATATCTTTTGCCGCTATAATCAATCAAATGATCTACTGATTATAATGACAAAAGATACTGCCAAATCAAAGGTATTTATTGGTATTGATGTATACAAGAGATGTTGAAAAATTAATACGAATATCACTTTTTTTTAGTAGTTTTTTAACGCTACTCCTTCTTTTGGTGATCGTACTACTTAAAACGTATTTCTACCTTGATTAATCTAACAAATCACTACCATCAACCCACTATTTATCTGTTTATAAATTGTCTTGCAACATTTTACTAGGAACTAGAATGTTTTTCCATTTTCTTGCTGTATTGTCTGGATCGGCAAGATCTTTCTTCATGGTTGCTAATACTTCTTCCCAATGCTTTTCTGCTGCTTTGGTAGCTCCATCTTTTGCCTCACCCCCTTTACTTTCTTGCCAAGGGCCATTTCTACTACCAAATTTCTCTCCTGTATGTTGGGTTTACGACAAATTTCCCTTTTTGTTAAAATTTAGTATTTTTATTAGAAACATATTTAATGGATATAAAGACTCAAGCCTCGTTAATCTTCGACAAACATTTTGAACAATGGTTATCTGATCCTTCTCGTATGGAGAATGGATATCAATACGAATCTACGTACGCTGCAATGATGTCAAATGTTGAGCAAGAAGTTTTACAATTATCTGTTGGTCGTGTTCCCAAGAGCAAGAACTTAAAAAAAAACTACAAACCAGATTTGGAAAGATAGAATCCTGCAAGTCTCATGTTATTGCTCAATCTCCAGGTTTTATGGGTATTAGTAGTTTGGCTCAAGAAACCATGTGCTATATGGGTCAGTATTTGGTATTTAGTGAAGCAGAAGATGTGATCAATAATTTGACAGGTGCAGGGGTCAATGCCAAGCAAATAGAGCGTGTTTGCCACAAATATGGACAATGGATTGAAGATGCTGATAATGCGGTTATCAAAAATCTGGTTTATAAAGAATATGAATCAGGTAAAGCGGATGAACTTCATTATGTTAGTGTAGATGGGGCTATGTACCTAACAAGAGAGGAAAGTTGGAAAGAGAGTAAAGTAGCGGTAAATAGC